>NZ_PSUV01000010.1:0-126287 GCF_002931985.1 Rathayibacter sp. AY1H2
CTGCGGGGAGGGATCGGGCAGTGCACTGGGCGGCCGGTGGGTTCGCGACCCGGCCGGTCGTCGTGCTCGGAGCATCCCGACCACTGCCGCGCAGGATCCCGCCGATCACGCCCCGTTCGGGTCTCCTGGCCCGACCTGCCGCCGCCTAGGCTGGCGCGGAGGAGGCGACATGGAGCCGAAGGACCCGCGCGAGGAGGACCCCTCGAGCGGGCCGGCGCAGCCGCGTCCAGGGGACGGGCCGACGCCGTCGGAGCAGGCGCTGCGCGCCATCCGCGACGTCGCGAACGGGGCGGATCCGACGAGCGAGGCGTTCCGGCTGTCGAACGACTTCACCGACCGGCAGGCCGAGCGGCTCCGGAGACTCCTCGCGCGCTTCCGCCGCGGGCGCTGACCGTCACGGGGGCGGCCTGCTGCCGGTGGCGGGCGATCGATCGCTGCGCGCCGGTCGTGTCGGCCATCGCCGAGGCGGCGCCCCCGACCGCCCGGCGTCACCCCGGACGGTCGCTATCCGAGCCCTCGCACGCCGCGGACTCGCTCCGCCGGCCCGGTCCGCCGCCCCGCATCACCCCCGAATGGCCGCGATCCGCGCCCCTTCGCGCCGAGGACGCCCTCCACGGTCCCGCTCCTCCGGCGCTCGGCTAGCCTCGGAGGCACCCGCGAGGAAGGCCTGCATGACCCACGACACCGCCTCGGCCGCCCCGACCCTCGAAGCCGTCGCCGCGCTGGCCGGAGTCTCCCGCGCCACGGTCAGCCGGGTCGTCAACGACTCCCCGCGCGTGAAGGACGGCGCCCGGACAGCCGTGCTCGCCGCGATCGAGCAGCTCGGCTACGTGCCCAACCGCGCCGCGCGCTCCCTCGCCAGCCGCCGCACGCAGACCGTCGCGCTCGTGGTGCCGGAGTCGGCGGCGAAGGTGTTCGCGGATCCGTTCCTCGCCTCGGTCGTGCAGGGCGCCGCGATGGCCTTCGCCGGCACCGAGTACACGCTCACCATCGTGATCGCGTCGGAGGCGGCTCCCGAGAAGACGCGGCGCTACCTGCTCGGCGGCAACGTCGACGGCGCGCTCGTCGTCTCGCACCACAGCGGCGACCACTCCTACGCGCAGCTCGGCGCCTCGCTCCCCGTGGTCTTCGGCGGGCGGCCGCTGACGGAGGAGGGCGGCAGCTACTTCGTCGACGTCGACAACACCGGAGCGGCGCGCACGGTCACCGAGCACCTCCTGGGCCTCGGCCGCACGGCCCCCGCGATGATCGCGAGCCGCCAGGACATGCCCGCCGCGATCGACCGCCTGTCCGGCTGGCGCTCGGCCGTCACCGCCGCGGGCCTCGACGACTCGCTCGTCGAGTACGGCGACTACTCGCCCGAGGACGGCGCGACCGCGATGCGCCGCCTGCTCGACTCCGGGCGGCCGATCGACGCGGTCTTCGCCTCCAACGACCAGATGGCGGCGGGCGCCCTGACGGCGCTGCGCGAGCGCGGCCTCACGGTGCCGGGCGACATCGCGCTCGCGGGCTTCGACGGCGACTACTTCGCCGAGGCGAGCGAGCCGCGCCTCACCACGGTGCGCCAGCCCTCCACAGGCCTCGGCGAGGCGATGGCGGACGTGCTGGTGCGACTCCTGGCGGGCGAGGAGGTGCAGCGCGTGACGCTGCTGCCGACCGAGCTGCTGGTGCGCGGCTCCACGGTCGCGGGCGCGTGACCCTGCGCTGAGTGCGCTGACCCGTTCGCTGAGTCGCCCGGATCGGCTCCCCGCTGCGGGGTGTCGCGAGCCGATCCGGGCGACTCAGCGCGGGACGGGCTCGTCGGGGATGTCGAGCAGGTGGAAGGGACCCCGGGGGAGCGGGCCTGTGCTCCACAGCGCGACGACGGCCCAGCCGAGGTCGGCGTGCGCGACGGCGCCCTCGGGCAGGGTCCGGGTGAAGAGCGCGTAGTCGATCCCGTCGAGGGGGAGGGGGCTCACGTCCCACGCGGGCCGGTCGGCGGCCAGCTCCTGAGCCCGCCTCCACCGCCGCCACCATCGCCGCTCGCGTCCGGTCCACGGGCAGGCCGGCGGAGATCAGCGAGAGGAGGAGCGACCCGATCGCGAGCGCGGCCGTCGCGACCGGATCGGTGACCACTCTGTGCACCGAGCCGCGCGGCCCGAGGCGGACACCGGTCAGCCGCAGCGTCCGGACCGAGTACGAGCCGCCGTCCCGCTCGGCGCGGACCGAGAGGTCATCGACCGGCCCGTCGTTCGTCCGCCCGCTCCCGTCGACGGACCACGGATCGGAGACGGGGACCAGCGCGCGCACGCCCTCATCCGACTCCCTGCGGCGCCCCCGGTCAAGAGGCGCAGGGCGAGGATCCGCGCTGTGGTGCTCGGATCGGCCGACAGTTCCGGCGTGTCGTGAGCGCATCCGGGCACCTCCGTGCGGAGGTGCGGATGCGTGGAGGCCCGCAGGCGCTGCTCAGAACTCCTCGTAGTTGTAGGGCTCCGGGTCCTCGTCGATCACGGGGCGCGCGATCGTGGCGCGGTTGCTCTTGATGCGGGAGCGGATGTCCTCGACGGCGGCCTCGACGGCGCCGGTGGTCGACTCCTCGTCCTTGATGGAGACCTCGACGGGGACGGCGACGAGCTCGCTGCTCGCGTCGAGCGTCATCTTCGCCTCGATGAGCTCGCCGTCCTCGGTGAACGCCGGGACCGTGACCGCTTCGGAGTGCTCCTGGCGGTCGATCGCGGTCACCAGGTCGAGGAGGGCCTCGGTCACGGCGTCGGTCGTCACGAAGCTCTTGGAGGCGTAGGTCAGCTGCTGCATGCCTCCACTCTCCCGAACGGGAGCGCCCCTCGCGCGGGGTTGCGCCTCGTCGGCCCAGCCCGTAGCGCAGGGGGAGCACGTCCGGCGCGGGCCCGAGGAGTCAACCCTCTAGGCCGCGATCCGTGCGTCCGCTTCCCTGAAGGCGGGGCCTCGGGAGGAGGCGCGGGGGTCTCGGGATCCCGGGGCCCCGGCACTCGATCGGGAGGGGACCGGATGCGGCGTCGGGGACTCCGCGGCGACCGGGCGTTCCAGGGCGGCCTCCTGATCGGAGTCGGCCTCATGGCGGCCGTCGACGAGATCGTCTTCCACCAGATCCTCGCCTGGCACCACTTCTACGACCGCTCCACTCCGGCGATCGGCCTGCTCTCGGACGGGCTGCTGCACGCGGCCGAGATCCTCGCGCTCGTCGGCGGCGGCTTCCTGCTCGCCGACGCCCGGCGCCGATCCGCTCTGCGTCCGCGCACGGCGTGGGCCGCGGGGCTCACGGGGGCGGGGCTGTTCCAGCTGTGGGACGGAGTCGTCGACCACAAGCTGCTCCGGGTGCACCAGGTGCGCTACGACGTCGACCTGCTCCTCTACGACTCCGCCTGGATCGCCTCGGGAGCGGTGCTGCTCGCGGCGGGCCTGCTCCTCCTGCCGCGGCGGCGGCGCGCGACGGCGTGACCCCGCACGCCGACCACTCCCTGCTCGACCCGGGCCTGCTGCTCCTGGTCCCGCTGGCGGCGGCGGCGGCGCTCGGAGGGGGCGCCGCGGCACTCGAGCGGCGGCGCGGACGGCCGTGGCCGCTCCACCGCACCGCCCTGCTCCTCGGCGGGCTCGCGACCGCGGCGCTCTGCTTCACGGGTCCGCTCGCGGAGTGGTCGCACGCGGATCCGCGCGGGGCGATGCTGACGCACCTGGTCCTCGGGATGCTCGCGCCGCTCCTCCTGGTGCTCTCGGCCCCCGTCACCCTGGCCCTGCGCGCGCTCGACGTCACGGCGGCCCGACGGCTCTCGCGGCTGCTCCGGAGCCGCCCGGCCCGTCTCCTCGCCCACCCGGTGACGGCGCTCCTGCTCTCGACGGGCTCCCTCTGGCTCGTGCACGCGACCGGACTGCTCGCCGCCGCGCACGCGGATCCGCTGCTGCACCTCGCACTCGGCGTGCACTTCCTGCTCAGCGGCTGCCTGATGACGGCGGCGCTCGCCGGAGTCGATCCGAACCCGCACCGCGCCCCGTTCGGCCTGCGCCTGGGGGTGCTCGGAGCGGGCATCGCCGCGCACGCGCTGCTCGCGACGGTGCTCTACGCGGAGGCGCCGGACGAGACCGGACGCCAGGCGGCGCTCCTGCTGTTCTACGGAGGCGACCTGCTCGAGACGGCGCTCGCCGTGGTCGTCTGCGCCCGGCGCTTCGCGGCGACGGCGCCCCGGCAACCCCCTCCGCCGAGCGCGCCCTGCTCCCTACGCTCGGACGCATGCTCCTCATCTTCGGGACCCGAGCCGTCGAGGACCTCCTCCGGACGCTCGTCTTCGTCTGCCGCGTCTGCGGGCAGCGCGACGAGCAGCGGATCCTCCGCCGCCGGACGCGCCTCTCGCTCTTCTTCGTCCCCGTCCTGACCGTCTCGACCCGCTACCTGCTCGAGTGCTCGCACTGCCGCACAGTGTCCCCGATCAGCAAGGAGGAGGCGCAGGGCTCCGTCCGCTGGGCCGGCAACTCCGACCAGTGACCGCCCCGAGCGGGAGGCTCCCGCGGTGCGCTCAGCGCACCGGAGCCGGCACCGCCGCGGGACGCGCGGCGACCGCGGCCGCGCGCCGCGTCGCCCAGTTGTTGAGCAGCAGCGCCGTCACGACGACGGCCGCGCCGAGCAGGGCGACGGGCCCCGGCCGGTAGCCGCCCGCCATGCTGATCGCGAAGGTCGTCACCGGGACGAGGTTCTGGAAGAGCGTGCCGTTGAGGGCGCCGAGCAGCTTGATGCCCGTGTTCCACAGCAGCACGGCGACGACGCCGGCCAGAAGGATCAGGTAGGCCAGCTGCGGCCAGGCCGCGAGCACCTCGGCCCCGGTCGGCGGGTGCGCGGAGCCGGTGGCCGTCGCCACGGCGACCGCGACGGCGATCGAGGGGCAGCCGAGCGCGGTGGTGAGCGTCGAGTACCGCAGCGCCGACCAGCCGGGGAACGCCGCGGCTCCGCGCGTGTAGACGACCCAGCAGATCGCTCCGAGTAGGGCGAGCAGCTCGCCGAACCCCAGCTCGCCGTCGAGGAGGAGGGCGACGTCGCCGCGGGTGACGACGAGCGCGACTCCGGCGAGCGCGAGCAGGATGCAGCCGACGGTGGCGGCCGGCGGCAGGCGACGCGCGCCGATGCTCGCGAGCACTGCGCCGATCGCGGGCATCATCCCCATCATCAGGCTGACGTTCGGGGCCGAGGTGAACCGCAGAGCCGTGAAGGCGAGCAGGCCGAAGCCGGCGAATCCGGAGGCGCCGAGCAGCGCCAGCCGCCACCCGCGGCCGTCGAGCCGGAAGGCGCGGAGCCCCTCCGCCCGGGCGAGCAGCGCGGCCAGGACGACCGCGGCGGCCGTGTAGCGGATGAGGGTCATGAAGAAGGAGTCGACCGTCGCCGCGATGCTGTCCGCGACCGGGAGCATGCCGCCCCAGAGGATCGGCGGGATCAGGCAGAAGAGCAGACCTCGCGACCGCATGGCGCCCCTGACCCGTCGGGTGCGGCCGCCCCGGGCGGGGGCCGTCGCTCGATGGTGGACCCCGGCGGCTCGACGCACAAGAGCGCCGCCGACCCCCGAACGGCCCGTCGCGGGGCCGAGCGGAGAGGGGTGCGCCGGGTGTGGAGGAGGCTCGGCGAGCCGACGGATCGGCTACGACGAAGACGAAGAAGGCGCAAGGACCTTGCGTGGCCCCTTTAGGGTGACAAATTTTGTTTGCTTCCATCATCTCCGTGCCCCTAGGTTGATCGCAGCACCCCCCCGATGCTGTCCTCTGTCAGGCCCTGCTCCGATCCCCCCGTCGGACGCCGTTCCTCACTCGGGTCGCGCCCTCCCCGGCGACGACCTCCGTTCCGCGCGGGCGCTCATCAGCGCACATCGGCCCCCGGGCGCGGAGAGGAACAGTCATGAGGACACAGCCCGGCCACGGCGCGGACGAGCCGACGGCTCCCCGTCGCCGGGCGACCTGGGAGGCTCACGACGAGACGGCCTCGCGCCCGCTCTCGGGACGCCGTGCCGCCCGCTCCGGGCGCGAACGGGTCTCCGCTCCGCGCCGCCTGGCGTCCGCGCTGCCTGCCGGAGCGGTGACGGTTCCCGCCGCCCCGGCCGCGGTGCTGGAGCATCCGGCCGCCCCGTCCGCGGTGGTCGCGCGACCGGTCGTGCCGGCCGCTGTCCTGGAGCGTCGGGCCGCGATGGTCGAGCGTCGGGCCGCGATGGTCGAGGGTCCGGCCGCGCCGACCGCCGTGGTCGAGCGTCCGTCCGCCGTGACCGCGCTCCTGGAGCGTCCGTCCGCCGCGACCGCGCTCCCGGAGCGTCCGGCTGCGCCGACCGCGCTGCTCGAGCGTCCGCCGGCCCCCGCCGCGGTCCTCGAGCGCACCGTGCTCCCCGCCGTCGACGCCGACCGGCTCCCTCCGGCATCCACTCCGATCCGCGGCACGCGCCCCCGCAGCGGCCGCCGCGCCTCGTCGCGCATCGGCGACCTGGTCGCCGCCCTCCCCGCCCACAACGAGGAGGCCGGGATCGCCGCGGCGATCGAGGGCCTGCGCCGGCAGACCTGGCCGCCGGACCGGATCGTCGTCATCGCCGACAACTGCACCGACGCCACGGTCGAGATCGCTCTCGCGCACGGCGCCGAGGTGTTCGTCACCGTCGGGAACAGCCACAAGAAGGCGGGCGGCCTGAACCAGTTCCTCGCCGAGGTCCTCCCGGGGTTGCAGGACGACGACCTGGTGCTCGTGCAGGACGCCGACTCCGCGCTCGACCCCGGGTTCCTCGAGATCGCCCGCGGCAGGCTGCACGGCGGCATCGGCGCGGTCGGAGGAGTGTTCCGCGGCGGCGAGGGCGGCGGCTTCGTCGGCCACCTCCAGCGCAACGAGTACGCGCGCTACGCCCGCGACGTGCGCCGGCTGAACGGGAAGTGCCTCGTCGTCACGGGCACCGCGGCCGTGCTCCAGGTCGCCGTGATGCGCCGCATCAGCGCGGCCCGCCTGGCCGGCTCCCTCCCCTCCGGAGACGGCATCGGCGGCATCTACGACACCACCGTCCTCACCGAGGACAACGAGCTCACGTTCGCGATCCGCCACCTCGGCTACGACGTGCTGAGCCCCGCCGGCTGCACCCTCGTCACCGAGGTCATGCCGACCTGGGGAGACCTCTGGCGTCAGCGCCTGCGCTGGAAGCGCGGAGCGGTCGAGAACTGCGTGCAGTACGGCTTCACGCGGGTCACGGCTCCCTACTGGGGGCGCCAGCTGCTCACGATGCTCGGCTGCATCATCACCTACGTCTACCTGGCCACGATCGTCTACGCCGTCGGCTGGGGCGAGCTGAGCCTCCAGCCGTTCTGGCTGGCCGTCACCGCGATCTTCGTCGTCGAGCGGATCGTGACGGTCCGCGACCGCGGCTGGCGGTACATGCTCGCCGCCGCGTCGATGTACGAGCTCGTCGTCGACCTGTTCCTGCAGGTCGTCCACACCAAGGCCTACCTGGATGCGCTGACACGCCGTCGGCGCGACTGGTGAAACAGAGAGAGAGACATGTACAACCACATCGGAACAGCCGCCGGAGCCGGAGTCGGTGCCGGAACGCTCGCCATGACCGGGTTCGACTCGGTCTGGCTGGCACTCGCGGCCTTCGCCCTCATCGCTGCGGGGACCGCCGTCCTGCGCATCGCTCCTCGCCGCAAGCGCGAGGTCTGAGACACGGTGGCGGGCGGGGGACAGCCCGCGCCCGTCACCGTCCCACGACCGCCGTCGCCGCGGAGGTCCGGCTCGCGGTGGTGTACCCGGTCTTCGTCCCGGTGACGGTCAGCGTGATCCGCTTCCCCGCCTGAGCCTTCGTGAGCGTGAACCGCGGCGACGTCGCTCCCGCGATGGCCGCGCCGTCCGCCTTCCACCGGTAGGTGAGGTTGACGGGGGTCGGCGTCCACGGACCCGGGGCTGCCGTGAGCACCGCTCCGACCCGGGCCGTGCCCGTGACGGTCGGCGTCGCGGCGCCGAGGGTGCCGGCGGCGACCGGTGCGGTCGGCTGCGAGGTCGTCGGGCCGGAGCCGTCGGCGGCGCTCACTGTCACGGTCACCCGCTTGCCGACCGCGGAGGAGGGGACCACGAGATCCGGACCCGTCACTCCCGCGATGTCGACGCCTCCCGCCGCCCAGCGGTGCACGAGCGGTTCCGTCCGGCCGGCGGAGGAGGACAGGGTCGCGCCCACCGCGGCGGTCCCGACGACGACCGGAGCCGGCGCAGCGTCGGACCGGTAGACCGCGACGTGGTCGACGAGCATCGTCCCGCCGGAGCTCTTCGGAGCGGCTGCACTGTCGCACCCGCACACCCCGTTCGGCAGCCCGCCCCCGATGGCGAGGTTCAGGATCAGCAGCACGTCGTTCGGGACCGCGGCCTGCCACGCGGCCGTCCCCACCTCCGACTCCCGCACCACGTGCCGGGTGACGCCGTCGACGAGGAACTCCAAGCGCTCGTCGCCGGGCACGGTCCGGTCGAGCAGGGCGGAGTAGCGGTGGAACCCGGTCACGCAGGACGCGCAGTCCAGCATCCCGCTCGTCCGGCCGGCGGGCTCGTCGCAGGGGCCGCCGTCCGGCGCTCCGCAGTGCAGCGTCTGGATCACCTGGGCGGTGCCGTTGACGGCCTCGAGCATGTCGAACTCGCCGGTCGCCGGCCAGTCGATGACGGCGTTCGCGTCCCGCCCGAGAGCCCAGAAGGCGGGCCAGTAGCCGGTGGCCTGCGCGACGTCCGGCAGCTGGATCGAGGCGGTCATCAGCAGTCGGCCGCCCGCCGGCGCCGAGAACGACTTGTCGGCGGTGACGATCCGCCCGGACGTCCATGCTCCGGCGGAGTCGCGGAGGGCGCGGATGCCCAGAGCGCCGCCGCCCGTGAGGAAGACGTTCGCCGTCGACGCGGTCGTCCGGTCGACCGCCCCGGTGCCCCAGGTGCCGACCTCGTGCTCCCACTGACTCCCGACCGGCGCCCCCGCCGGCCCGGTGAAGTCGTCGCGCAGGAGCGTGGTCCAGCCCGGGGCGTCGGCGGGTGCCGCAGTGACGGCCTGGCCGGCGGACGAGGCGGTCGGAGTCGTGGACGCCGGTGCGAGGGCGGCGACCGCCTGCGGGGGTGTCGCCGCCAGCACTCCGAGGCACAGGGCCGCGAGGGCGAGGGCGAGTCGCGGCCGGTCGAGGAGTCGTGAAGGCATGGCGAGTCCTCTGCGTCGAAGGGGCGCGCAGCTGCACGCGCCTCGACGCTAGTGAGGAGTACTCGCTCTCCCCCCACCCTCCAGGCGGGGTGATCTCCGGCACGAAAGCTCACGACCGGGCTCGGCCGGGCCGGGTCCAGGGTGCTGGCAGAGGGGCGGCCGCCGTCGCCTCCGATCGCCCGTTCGAAGGAGAACACCATGCATCGTCGTCTCACGGCCACGCTCGCCGCGATCGCCCTCGCCCTCGGAGGGGCCGTCGCCGTCGCGACCCCCGCCTCCGCCGGGCAGCTCGTCTACCAGAACGGCGGCCCGGGCAACTGCTACGAGGTCCGCTCGCAGCGCGACTCCCTGGGTCGCGCGCAGGTCACGGTGTGGTGGCACTGCGACCAGGCGAGCAACGTCAAGGTCATCTGGAAGAACGGCCCGGACAGCGGCTGCAACACGATGAGCGTCATCAACCGCAAGTTCAGCGACAGCTCGGGAGTCGCGTCCCGCTTCGACCGCCTCGTCTCCTGCTGACCCGGACGGGCTGCCCCTGATCCCTTCCGCGAGACGCCACCTCGGTACGCGGCACGCCGCGCGAGGTACTCGGGTGGCCTCTCGCGGGAGGGGGGCGGCGGCGGCCCCGCTCAGTGCTCGGCGCGCCCCGAATCCTCGATGAGGCGCACCTTCACGTTCACGGCGAGCGGCCCCGAGACCGACGGGTCGGCGGCGAGCAGCGCGTGCATCCGCTCGCCCACCAGCCGGAGCGTCTCGGGGGCCGGCAGTGCGGCGGACGCGGCGATGTGCGCGCTCACCGTGGTGAACCCCTCCGACCGGTCGATGTCGACCAGCACGTCGGGCTGCCGCAGGTCCAGTTTCACGGCGAGCGCGTCGGCCGCGGCCTCGACGATCGGCTGGGCGGGATAGACCCCCGCGACGCCCTCGATGTCGCGGATCTCGGCGGTCAGCCGCTGCGAGAGCTCGGTGTCGTCGGTCATTCCCGCTCCTCCCGGTGGGGGTACACGTCGTCGACCGTCACGTCGATCGCGCCGACGGTCAGCTCGGTGTGGCGCTCCAGGGCGTAGCGGATGCGCTCGCGCAGGCGGTCGGCGGCCACGGCGACCGGCAGGCCGAACTCGAGGGCGCAGGTCACGTCGATCCGCACCACGGCGCCGGGAGCCGAGACGTCGCCGTCGAGGGTGCAGCGGCCCATGATGACGCCGCCCATCGTGTCGCCGGCGCGGCGGATCATCCCGCGCACGGCCGCCTCGGTGAGCGCCAGGCGGAGGGTCGGGTCGGGGTGGCGGACGGGGATGTCGCGGCCGGAGCGCACCTCGGAGCGGATCGCGTCGAGCAGGCCGGCGATCCAGACCTCGTCGCGGTCGGGCTCGCGGTCGGCCTCCTGCCGCAGCGCCCGCGCCGAGAGCTCGGTGAGGCGGGTGAGGTTCGCGAGAGCGAGCCGGCACGCGGCGGAGTTCTCGATCGAGGGGTCGCGCGGCTCGCGGCCGCGGTCGAGGTACTCGCCCAGCTCCTCGAGCGTGTGGCCGTCGAGGTCGTCCTCGGGCACGGCGGCGTCGTCGGTCATCGCCATGCCTCCAATTCGTGGAGCAGGAATCGACGGGCCCGGGCAAGGAGGCCGCGGACCGTCGAGACGGGGAGTTCGAGAGCGTCGGCGATCTCCTGGTAGCTGTAGCCGGCGGTCTCGCGGAGTAGCCAACAGCGTCGCTGATCAGCAGGCAATCGGTCCAGCGCTTCCCAGACCGCGTCCAGCTGGAGTCGTGCCTCGACGATGCGCTCGGGGGAGTGCTCGGGCGGCGCGGGCGGATCCCAGTCGTCGATGTCGTCGTGGCGGCGGCGGACGCGGATCCGGTCGATCGCCTTGTGGGTGACGATGCGCATCAGCCAGTTGCGGATGTGCGCCGGGCTGTCGAGATCGGCCAGACGCCGCCAGCCGGTGAGGAACGCCTCCTGCACCACGTCCTCGGACTCCGCCTCGGAGCCGAGGAGCTTCGCGGCGTAGACGCGCATGAGCGCGCCGTGGCGGCGGGCGAGCTGCTCGAACGCCTGCACGTCGCCGTCGACGGCGCGCGCGGCGAGGGTCGCGTCGGACGCGTTCAGGAGGGGGTCGTCGTCGATGAGCGCCTCCTCCGCGGTCCCGCGCGCGGTGTCCCCGCGCGCCGATGCCCTCAGTGTGGGGCGCCGTCCGGCATGACTACCAGCCTTGACAACGGGCCGCCGAATCCGCTGGCCGGATTGCGAGTGCCGCCGATGGGGGACGCCTCGAGACGGGATTCGTGACATTCCGGCTCCTCGACACGTCTTGATTCCGTACCCCTCGTGCGTCCCCCCGAGCGCACGGACCCCGAACCCGGAAGAAGTCCCCCATGCACTGCTCCCTCCGCCGCCGCCCCGGGCGGACGTCATGAGCGAGTCGACCTTCACCCTCGGCAGCCCATTCGCGGGCGACGAGCGGGCCGACCGGCGCTACGAAGCCTCCGGCGACGATCCGTCCGCCGCGTCCGCCGTCTACTCCGAGGCGTACGGCGGAGGCGAGTTCCGCGTCGCTCCGTTGCAGCGCAACTTCTCCTACCGCTACGCCGTCCGCGGCAGCGACCGGGTGACCCTGCGCACCTCCGACTGCTCCGGCGCCCTCACCGGCCAGGTCCCCCACCTGAAGGAGTACGTCGTCGGCTGGTTCCGCGCCGGAGGCGGACGCCTGAACCTGCCGCCGTTCACCCGGACCGGCGCGCTGTCGGCCCCGTTCCTGTTCCCCGCGGAGCGCCAGTTCGGGCTCGAGTTCGAGCCGCACCGGCAGAACCTCATCCACTTCGCCCCCGGGTTCCTCGAGGACGTCGCGACCGAGACGCACGCCGGCCCCCGCCAGCCCGTCTCCTTCGACCACGCGGCGGACGCCGACCCCGGCGTCCTCGCCCGCTGGCGTGCCGCGGTGACGGAGGCGAGCGCCGCGCTCGCGACGGCCGCGATCACTCCGCTCGTGCGCTTCACCGCCGAGCTCGACCTCGCCCGCGTGCTGCTCCTGCTGTTCCCGTGGCGCGCGTGGGACGTGCCGGCCGTGCTGCGGCGCCCGTCCGCCTCCCGCACCCGTGTCGCGCTCGACTTCCTCCAGCACCACGCCCACGAGCCGATCACCCCGGCAGACGCCGCCCGCGCGGCCGGTCTGCACACCCGCACGCTGCAGCAGGCGACGAAGCGGCACCTCGGAGTGTCGCCGTCGGTCTACCTGCGCGACGTGCGCCTGGACCGCGCCCACTCCGACCTGGTCGCCGGCGACCCCTGCTCGACCACCGTCGCCGCGGTCGCCCGCGAGTGGGGCTTCGGCAACCTCGGCCGCTTCGCGAGCGCGTATCAGGTGCGCTTCGACGAGAAGCCGAGCCACACGCTGCGCCGCTGACGCGCAGACCCTGGGTGCCCGAGGGCCCGGACCGTCTCAGGACGGTGCCGGGCCCTCGTCGTCTCCGGGTGCGTCCCGAGGGACCGTTTCGGAAACCGGTTCCACGGCTAGCCGGGCGTTCGTGCCGCTCGGCCGACCGGCCGCGTCCGAGGAGGCCGCCGAGGTCATCGGCCTCCTCGTTTCGGATGCCGCCGCCTCGGTCCCGGGCGCGGAGATGGTGGCCGACGGCGGCACGGCCCGCACGGTCTGAGGCCGCCCAGCCGCTCCGGCCTCCTCGTGAGCGGTTGCTCATCGACGTCGCCAGATGAGGCGCCACACGAGAACGAGTCACCGAAGATCGCCTCACCTCTCCTCAGCACCAGACCCTCATCGCCGACGCCGACCCTCGAGGGCGTACAGCCGGTCGATGCAGCGCCGTCCCCAGAACCGTGTTTGGTGGGTGGAGCCGTCGCGATAGCGACGGAAGCAGTGGTGGCGTTCTGCCGGGCAACGCTCGCCTACGACACCTGGATCGGCGAGCTCTACCCGTTCGCGGGCCAGTAGTGGCCTACAGGACGGTGGACCCTGCGCGCGTGCCCTGCATGAGCATCACAGGCGCTACGACCATCCGAGACGGTGATGGCGTGTTCACGATGCGCATCCTTCTCCCCACGGACGCGGGGGAGTACCCCATGTACGTCCACCGCACAGCGGAGAGCGCTCCCTGGGCCGTCACTTCGACGCGCTCACCCGCCTGAACCGCGCGCGCGGCGTCGGCCTGGCGATGATCAGCCACACCATGTCCGACCTCCTCGCACTGGCCTCCTCGGAGGATCAGATGAAGGCGAAGGGCTTCGTGGAACGCTCCGGCATGGTCATCTGCGGCGGCCTCCCCGGCGCGGAAATGCCGCTGCTGACGTCAGCCGTGCCGATGTCGATCGCGGAGCAGGGGATGCTCACCTCCTGGCAGGACCCGCCCGCCTGGGACCCCGTGTCCGGGCACGAGTCAGAGCCGCCCGGACGCGGCCGCTTCCTGATCAAGGTCGGCGGACGTCCCGGTATCCCGGTGCGCGTCGAGCTGGCCGCAGCAGAGAAGGAGGTCAACGACACCAACAAGCTCTGGCACGCGACCTCCCGCGCCGGCCGCGCAGCGGAGCCGCTGCCCACCGATCCCGTGAACGTCGAGATCCTGCCGTGAGCGTCCTCGTCGCGCTCGGCGCGAGCTGCGTCGCCGCCGGCGCCGGCGGCGCATCGATCGTCAGCGCGATCCGCGCCCGTCAGCGGACCGCGGACCGCGACCGGTTCCTGCTCACCGTCTGCTGGGCCGGCGTCGCGCTCCTGGCCGGCTTCGTCGCCTGGGACCAGTGGGATCGAGTGATCGCGTGAGCTGCCCGTCGACGCTCGCGTTCGAGGGCTACCTCTGGGCCTGCCAACGGGCGGCCCCATACGATCACCGGTTCCACACGACCGACCTGCCCTGCTCGTTCGCTGAGCGGGGCCTCGCGGTCCTCTCCTGGGGGACCTCGCAACAAGCATCCGCCGACGACCGCACGCCGCGGTGGACAGGCCCGATCTACACGGAGGAGTCCGCATGAGTGCCACCGCCAACAACCGCCGCCGCGAACCCGGCAAGGCCAACGACGACGCCCTGATGCTCGGCGCCGCCCTCACCGCGATCGCTGCTATCGGCATCGTCTGGGTGGCCGTCGCGGTCGGATCGCAGCTCGACGGAGTGAACGAGGGCCTGCCCTCGGATCCGTTCGACATCATCTCGGGCCTGTTCCGCGGCCGAGTGGTGTGGTCGACGTCCGCGACGATGATCGCCGCGGCCGCCGTCGCAGTCATCGTCCTCGTCAGCCTCTGGCTCGTGTGGATGCGCTCGCTCGGGCGGAAGAACCGCTCGAGCGTCGACCACGCCGCCCAGTACATGGCGACCCCGCGCGACCTCGCGCCGATGATGCGCAAGCAGGCGCTCAAGAAGTCCGCCCGCCTGGGCGTCGCCGAGAACCCCGGCGTCCCGGTGGGCCGGCTGCACCTGGGGAAGCAGATGCTCTACGCCTCGTTCGAGGACATGATGCTGCTGATCGCCGGCCCCCGAGTGGGCAAGTCGACCTCCCTCGTCATCCCCGCGATCATGGCCGCCCCCGGCCCCGTCGTCACGACGTCGAACAAGCGCGACGTGCTCGACGCAACCCGCGACGTCCCCGCCGCCAAGGGCCACGTGTGGGTCTTCGACCCGCAGCGCGTCGCATTCGAGGACGCGACCTGGTGGTGGAACCCCCTCTCCTACGTCACCGACGACACCAAGGCCGCCAAGCTCGCAACGCACTTCGCCTCCGGCACCCGGACGCTGAACGCGAAGACCGACGCCTACTTCGACGGCAAGGGGCAAGAGCTGCTGTCCGACCTGCTACTCGCGGCCGCGGCCGGGAACCGGCCGATCAGCGACGTGCTGCTCTGGCTGACCTCCGTCGAGGACGAGACACCCGTCGAGCTCCTGCACGACAACGGCTACCCCACCAACGCTCGAGCGGTCCGCGGCATCATGAACACCGCCGACAAAGCCCGCGACGGAATCTACTCGACCGCGCAGGGCATGGCCGTGTGCTTGAAGCGCGCCGCGACCGCCGACTGGGTGAACGCCCGCCCGAACGACACCCGCCCGCAGTTCGTCCCCGAAACCTTCGTGACATCGACCCAGACGCTCTACTCGTTGTCGAAGGAGGGCGCCGGTACCGCCGGCCCCCTCGTCACCGCCCTGACCGCCGCGACTATCGAAGCCGCCGAGGAACACGCCGCGCGCTCCCGCGGAGGGCGCCTCGCGACGCCGCTCGTCACCGTCCTCGATGAGGCCGCGAATGTCTGCCGGTGGAAGGACCTCCCCGACCTGTACTCCCACTACGGCTCGCGCGGGATCCCGATCATGGCCGTGTTCCAGTCGTGGTCCCAGGGCGTCGGCGTGTTCGGCAAGGAGGGCATGCTCAAGCTGTGGTCCGCCGCGAACGTGAAGCTGTACGCGGGCGGTGTCGCGGAGGACGAATTCCTGCGCACCCTCTCCGAGCTGATCGGCACCTACGACAAGGAGACCACCTCCGCCAGCTACAACAAGGGCGTTCGCTCGACCACCTCGGCGCTGCGCCGAGAGAAGATCCTCGAAGTCGCGGACCTCACCAGCATGGGCCGCGGCCGCGCGATCATGCTCTCCTCCGGCTCCCGTGCGGCCCTGGTCGACACGGTGCCCTGGTACAACGGCCCCAAGGAGCAGGTCGCCGCGATCAACGCCTCCATCGCCGCCCACGACGCGAGCAGCGGACCAGCGAACTCCGCGCCGGTGTCGTCCGTCGTGACGGTGATGCCTCCGCTCGAGGCGCAGCCGGCGGCAGAGCTCGACGTGGAGCAGGGCTCGGAGAGCCGGAGCGCGTGATGAGCGACGAGGACGTGTTCGACGTCGAGCCGGATCCGTTCTCGGCGCCCGCTCGAGTGGTCGACGTGCGACCAGAACCGGCGCAGGCGGCGGAGGACGAAGTGCCACCGACGTACTTCGGATCAGCCGACGAGTGGGTCCGGAAGTTCCTCCTGCCCTCATACCGGCGCCGCGTGACGGCCAAGGGCCAGAACGGCGGCGAGCGGTGGGCAGCAAAGTGGTGGGGCAGCGTCGAGGCGCTGACCCGCATCGAAGCGCTCTGCGGATGTGGGAGGAAGTTCGCACCAGTCCGGCGGATCTGAGCGCCTACTGGATCAGCCACCTCGACGTGCACATGAAGGTACTGCTCTCGCACACGGGTCCGTTCGCGACGTCGACGGATGAGAACCGGGCCGGCGAAATGCTCCCTTACACCGCACCCCCCAACCGGAATGTTCCCCCCGGATGCGGCCGCATAACCCCATCTCCACCATCCGGGGTCAAGATCAGTGCTGGGCGCGACCCATTCGGCGCCGCGGACAACAACGCGTTGACCATGTTCCGCAGCCCTATGAAATACCCGTCGAGGTTCTGTTCGAGCCTGAGCGACAGCCGTCGCTATAGGTCGAGCGCGTGGCTGACCATCCGGACCATGCAGCGGTTAAGAATGCTTGAGGAGCAACAGAGAGAGGGGGGAGCATCGATCGATGCTCCCCCCTCTCTCTGTTGCGTGCGGCGCTCCTCTCCCCGCCCTCCTCTCGGCCGCGGAACGCGGTTGGACGGTGCCAGCAGCCGCGTTCCACATTCTTTAGCTAGCGGCCGTGCAGCGAACCCTTCCTTTCCTCGTCCGCACGTCACACCGGACCGGTCGTCTGTTGTGACCAGCGTTAGGCGATGAAGTGGGGGATCGCTGGTGCGACGCTCCACTGTGGGCGGTGCTCAAGACCGGCGCCGAACGAGATGGGAAAGAGTCGTGTCGACAGGACACGAACGGTGTGAATGGGCTCGGGGGAGTCCAATGTGACCATCGTTGGTTCGACCTCCGCTACTAGACGATCGAAATCGGTAAGCGCGTCCGGCGTGACGTACGCCGCTGGCGTTTTAGAGGAGAGGAGGAAAGACCAAGCGGTTCGGTGCTCGTCGTAAGCGTGGAACCGACCGTGCTGGATGGGTGTTGCGACGACTTCAGCAGCGATTGCTTCGTCCTCGAGGCTCCGATAGCCGGCGATCCCAACCTCGGCCTCTTGAAGTGCCTTGACGACCGCGGTGTCGAAGTCGACAGCGGCGGCCGAGCCGAAGGCGAACGCAGGGAAGTGTGCATCGCTCCCAATCGCGACGCCAGCAACAGGTGTTCCTAGGACTGTGTAGTCGAGTACCAGAAGGTCGTAGCCTTGCTCCCGCCAGTACCGTCGCCGGTTCGTTGCGTACTCGGAGAGGTCGTCCTGCGGAACGAGGTGTGGAGCGAGCTGCGCGTGCCACGAGGTGAGGACGGCGTGCCGCTCGATGAGCTCGAGCAAGGCTCTGCGCATTGCTTCGTGCGGGTCGGTGTGCGAGGCGACTCCTGAGGAGTTCGCTGCGAACAGCAGGGGACGTCCGAGCGACTTCGTGGACAGCGGGTAGAACGCGAGGTCGATGGGAACGAAGGTCTGCTCGCCAGATGGGAGCTCGAGCGCTTCCACCCATTCGATTGGCGTCTCGGGCTCGAACTCGGTCAGGAACGCGTTGTTCCGGATTTGGTCCGGTCGTAAGGGCGCGTAAGGAGCCAGATCGAACGAGGGATTCACATCGCTGGCGGATCCGAATCTGTCGATGCGAACGACCCCGGATGAGTGCCGCTCGACGCACTCCACGATCGCCTTCGCGCGGGCAGCGATGGTCGACGCTCCGGTCCCGCCGCACATGCGGTTCTCTTCCTCCCCGACTGAGGCATCCTCGTCTGCCCTCATGGTGGCGAGGACCTGGTGGAACGAGAGGTCACCCGGCTGACGCCACAGGCTGGTCAATCCTGCCCCTTCTACGAGTCGACCCTCCCCGACGAAGAGTTCGTCAACTTGCGCGTGAAGATCCTCGAGGTCGAGATCCGGTCCAGCGGTGGAGCTCGGGTGGCCGACCGCGACGCTGACGAGGGACCGAACTCGCGGTGTGTCTTCGCCGAAGAGCGCGCGGCTTATCGCATCGTCGTCGTAACCACCGAAGACGAGAGAACCGAGACGCACTTTTGTCGCTGTTTCAACAAGACGATCGACAGCGACGCCGGCCTCGATGAGGGAGTATCGCCAGCCGCGATTCGCGTACTTGGCCGTCTGTCGCTGCATGTCGGCTGCTACGACGATCACGACCGGAGCGTTGTGCACGCCATCCTCTCGGTTGAGCAGGAAGCGCCGCTCTTCTGCGCTTGTGCTCGCTCCCGGAATCAGGGCGTGCTTCGTCGAGTCGTAGTGGTACAGCCCCGGCGCGAAATCGCCGGCGGATCGGTTCAGAACGACGGCTAGCCGGATCGGGTAGAGCCCACCTGCCGATGGTGGCCGGTTGGTGGCCTGTTGCAGCAAGGTTGCGAGGCTGTCGATGCTCACTTCTGAGTCACTGTAGGAGCGGCAGGACCGTCGACTGGACGACGCCTCGGGAACTGGGTTCAGCGCGATGCCGACTCCAGGCGCTTGCCAGCCAGTGCTGTGTTCGTAGGCGGCGTAGTCGCTCATACGCATGTCGGTCGAGAACGGCATCGGATTGTCGGTGAAGCTGAGAACGACGTCTTGAAGCGTGCGCGAATCAGCGAGCACTCCCAGCTTCTCTAGATCCTCCGCAACGGCGAGGACCGTTTCACGAGGCACGTCATCCTGGCTCGCGACCTTGTCCACCACGTCGTCCCACGCTCTGAGCCCGTTGGTGTAACGAAGGACTGACCAGATCACGGCGACGTGGTTCTCGACTGTGATGGTGTCGGATCCGACCCGGAGTTGGATGGCGTCGCCAACCGCTACAGCGGGAGCGACCTGAAGAGGGCGAGCAAGCATCACTTTTCCTTCGATAAAGAAGCGCGAGCGCGACAGCCCGAGAAGGCTGCCGCGCTCGCGCGAAGTGGGATGGCGTCGAAGGTTCGCCGCCATCGAGCGGACTGACTTACTGGGGAGGCAGTGCGTGGCAGCCGCCGCCGCCGCCGCCGTTGCTGGACGAGCCGCTGTTGCCGCAGTTGCCGCCGCTGCCGCACTGCCCGACGGCGCCGTTCATTGCGACATCGGAGCGCACCGACACAGCGAGCACGCTCAAATTCGAGAACTTTCCCATGGTCTTTCCTTCCGAGGATCTTTTCGGGTGAAACGGACTCCGAACATGTTGTTCAGTGCCCGGGGCCTCCGGAACATCAACTGCACGAGCCGCTGTTGCCGTCCTGGAGTGTGATGCCTTCATCTGAGGCGTTCGAACGAATCGACACGATCAACGTGCTGAATTCGGCGATCTTCCGCATGGTCAGGAGTTGCTCGGTACCAGCGAGCGCGATCAGCGGGCCGGCTCGCGCCAGTCCGTGCAGCTGCTGCTCGAGCTGCCGGTATTGACCGCTCCGTCCTGAGAGACACGGCCGTTGACAGCCGCGTCCGACCGGATCGACGCTCGAAGAGCGCTGAGGGCGTTGGACTCGGCGATCACGTGGGTTCGAAAAAGCATGACGAGTGCTCCATTCCTGGATCTAGATGGGATCACGAGGGCCGACCGCCGACCCCGTGTGCGCCGATGGGTTCCAAGACCCAGGAGCGCTTGGTCGAGTACTCGCGGGGTCGCCTCGATCTGAACACCCACGCTGTACTCCACCTCCAGCCACCTCGTGGCTGGAGCCGCTCGCTCTGTAGTTTTCAAGGACCTGACCAAAACGTATCACGGAAACAATTACGCAGCTACATCGAAGTGCGCGTCGGCGTTAACCTGCGAAAATACTGTGGGTTTCGCTTTACCTCGCGCAATCGCTAGAATTTGGGCTTAGCTATCTCGAACCGCTAAAAGGAGGGCTCTACATGGCGCGCCCGCGTAATCTCCATGAGACGAAGCAGCTGAGCGTCAAGCTCCACGCCGACCTCTACCAACGCCTCGCCGCCATCGCATATCACGAGCTGGTCCAGAAGCACCCCGAGGCGCTCCCAGAAGACGTGAATCTCTCTCACTGGCTGCGCGATCAACTGGTCGAGGTAGCAGACGTCTACGAGGCCGACGAGGACGTGAGCGCTGAAGCGTTGATGAGCGAGTACCGCAACGCCCGTCGACGCGAGCTGGAAGCCGAGCTCAATCGCGTCTGACCGACGGCGGTGACCCTGAGGTAAAAACGTGATGCAAAAACTGCACTGCGGCCCCTCCTCTGTGGGTAGTATCAGCGCACGCCTAGGAGGGAGTGCGGCCCAGTGACCTACCACCCCCGGAAGACGCGCGCGATCATGGGAGCATCTTTGCTACGGCGCGCTCGGATCTACGTGACCACCGTGATGCTCGGCCTCATCGCACCAGCGCCGCAGGCAGTCGGAGCAGCAGCCCAGCCCGACGTCGCGACCGCAGACGGGTGGAACTCCAACCCAGTGGGCCACACCGGACTTGTGGAAGTCCTAGACCCCCCGGCGGCAGCCGGCGGTGACCAGTCCGTCACCAGCAAGCTCGCACAGTTGTCTGATCAAGACCTTGCGAGGATGGCAATCCTCGCTCGCGCCATTCGCGTACTTGCACCCAGCTCTGCTGAAGCAAATAGGTTGGCCGAAACAATTTCGGATAGAGGACCTATTGCTGAAGATGCCACTCGAGGATCGAACGTACTTACGGCGGCCACAGAGCTTGCAGGTGTCACGGATGGCGACATAAACATCAGTCTTCTTGCCAACCAAATCATTCATCGCGCCCCTTTATACCAATTGGGTGGGAAAGCAGGAGCCTGTGGCCCGCCCTTAGGTCTAACCGCATTAAACTCTGCCTCCTATTCGAAAGAACGCAGAGCGGCGTCGGTCTTTGCCAACCCGGAGGAAGTAACTCTCGCCATCCGTTAAGACGAGGCAATCGTGCCCCTCAAATAGGAATTAGAGCCCATTGAATCCTGTCGAACCGACATCTGAGACGACTGCGCTTGTCGACTGGTATACGGCGAGCGGACCGCTTTATGCAGCAATCAAAGACAGCTTTCTTCCCGATGTGGAAAGCTGGTCCTTTGATATCGGTTCACCCGATAGGGCGCCTGCTGACGCAGACCCTGCCGAGCTGACTGATCTCCGTGGAGCTGCAGCGTTTATGCTGCGCAGAATCCAAGCTCTTCGTTATCTCATAAGTAACCGGCCAGACGATGAGCATGCACTTCAACTGATGACTGGATACTCTATCGATCTTGGCTTTTTCTTAGCCAACATCAGCAACGATTCAGAGAGCTTTAATATAACCTCAGAGAACTTACGGGAGTTCCGAAGAGGCCACGCATTAACGAGACTCGTGAGCGCTCGAAACGTTGTTCTGATGGCCCAGGCCGAAGAGGATAAGACGCAGGCTTAGTCAGAACGGTGGCTGACGCAAAACCACGGTGAGCGTTCAGCTGTGACAACTGAAGGGGTTCTTGCAGCTCCTAACGGCACACGAACTGACATAATAATGGTTATCGGAGAACTGCCGCCATGAGGTGATTTAAGCGTGCCGGAGCCTTAGTGCTCGTGGTCACCGGCGTCACCGGTGTCACCGGCGTCACCGAAAAATGCTACAAACGGGTCAGAGTGCACGCTGAGCGGAACCTCAGCCGCTCGTTCGAAGGATGCCGTCGTGTGTGTCTGCTGACCGATGGCGCCATCCCAGAACACAAGCTCCTTGGGAGAAACAATTGGCAGTAGGCCGAAGTCCACGCTTTGCGGTTCGGGCCAGAGCTGCACCGCACGTTCAATTTCCACCTGAGGATGCGTGATCGGCCATCCGGGATGCCAGACGATGGTGGCGTTTAATCCGGTCAGCCCGAAGGACGTGCTCATAAAGTTGAGGTTCACGCCGTCCACAATCACCTGTGGGAGGAGTATTTGCTGCGGTGCGTTCACAATGCCGTCCTCGCCACGCAGATCCCGTCGGGTGATGTACACGGAAAAGCCGTCGGGCGGGTCAATTTCCGCTCGCATCCAGTCCAACCATTCGGACTCCACTGTCGCGAGCCTTGGCATGTCGAGGTCTCGCTGGAGGCCCGGGTGGTCGTACTCGGCAGCGGGATGGGCGGAGAGGAGTCCAACCTTAAGCAACCATCGAGCGAGTGCCCCGCATTCGTCCGCCGGCAGCGGCAGGCTGTCTTCGGAATCTGCATGCTCTAGGATCCGCCTAATGATTGGCTTTGCCGGCTCTTCGAGAGTCCGATTGAGGATCGCGTTACACTCGGCGCATGCGGGCACATGAACGCCCTGCAGGGAATCTGAGGTGTGAGGAGTCTCGTCGCGCTTCACATAGGGCTTACCCGCACGCGCGGCAGTAAAGGGTCCCTCCCCATGAAACTCCTGGAGAAACCACAACGGCCACACGTGCTCGCCGACTCCAAAGCTGGGGTCGAGACAAAATATGCATGTCTGTCCAGGAAACCGATTCTTTGCCATGAAGCCATTATAGACGCCGGTAACTGACTTAAACTCAGTTCTCAGGTCCATAGTGAGTGACTGCATCTGCACCGCCAGCCGTACTTGTTTCAGGCTCTCCTAACGAAAATCCTCAGTCCATCGAGCGGCGGCGGCTACCGAGCGTCGTATTGCAACCCATGCGAAGTTGTGCGGGCCGCCGGGACCCGGCGCCTCGAGGATCGGAGTCTTCGAGATGACATCTGCGCGACGTTTGAAACGAGTACGAGTGCAACGTCAACGACGAAGAGCACAGCTCAGCGTCCGGGTTCGGATCGCTCGATTTGGCGGCCCTGCCCGCGTCCTCCGCGCGTCGACGGGACCCGTGTCCGCGCTGCGAGGTCTTCTCCACGAGCGGGAGTCGCGAAGGAGGCGTCCACGGTCATCCGCGCGATGATCTGCTCCAGCGGAACGTTCTGGGCCTGCATCGCGTTCGCGGTGTGAGCCCGGCGCTCCGCGCTGTCGTACGCGAGTTCCCCTTCGGAGCGGGCCGCGGCTGCACGTCCCTCGTCCGTCGCCGCAGGAACGCTCTGGCCACCGTTGTCGTCACGGTAGAGGGCGACCTGGGATCGAGCGTCTTCGGCCAAAGTGCGCAGCTCCTCTCGACTCTGGGTGGGCGTGCCGCCGGCATCCGCGTCGCGGTCGTACTGGGCGGCCTGCTGCTCGAGCTCGTCCGCGCGATGTGCGGGGTCGATCGGGATCTCGGTCGGTGTGACCTGAGCGGATGCGTCGTTGGCGCGGTCAAGGCGGTCTGCCTCCGCGATCATCACCTGAGCCTCGGTCACGTCCCGCTGAGACTGTGCCCGCTCAGAGTCTCCGGCGTCGACGGCCGGGCCGCCGGCCTGGTCCGTGCGCCACTCCTGCACGAGAGCTGCGCGGGCGGCTTCGGCCACGGCAGGGTCCGCGGGCTGCACCCGTCCGTCGTCATCGAAGGCGACGGCCGTCTCGACGCGGTAGTCCTGGTAGCCGACCGGATCGTTGGCGCGCTTCCACTCCTCCGCGAGGCTCAGGTGCATCGCAGGGATGTCTCCTGCGACCGCCGCGCGGTAGTCCGCGATGAGCGCCCGCTCGGCCGCCGGGTTGGGCTCGCGGGTGTCGCCGACAGGCATCGTGAGACTGTCCTCGTCGTGGCGGTGGTACCCCTCGGGCGCCGCGGTGGTGGCCCACTGCTTCGCGAGGTCCAGCTCGGTTGGGGTGTCGCGGGCGTTGCCCTGCAGCGTGGCGACGTCGACGCCGTAGCGCTCCTTCGCCTCTGACGCGATCAGTGCGCTGGCGGACGCGATCTGCGGGTCCGCGTCCTTCCACGCGGCCGCCGTCTCTGCGACGCGGGCGACGTCGCGCACGCTCGCCTGATCCCACCACTGGGGATCGTTGACGACCGATACTGCCTGTCGCGCGGATGCCCGTTCTCCCTCGTAGCGGGTCGCGAGCTCGCGCGGCTCGATCGCACTGCGCTGCTGCGCTTCGCGCATCGCTTCCTGGTACGCGCGGGCCAGCTTCTCGCCGAGCTGGATCGCGATGGTGAGCGCGATCCGTGCGGACGAGTTGATGGACTCCTCCACGCCTCCGTCGTCGTCAGCCATAGTGATGCCACCCCTTCACTGGTGTCGGTCTAGCGGTCGTGTCCGTCGCGCTCGCGCGGCTCGGTGCCGCGCTGCGGGGCAGCGGTCGAGGTGACGGTCGGCTCCGCCTTCGTGAGCTTCGTCGGGACGGGAGTTCCGGTCGAGAAGCTCGCCTGTACCGTCTCGCGCGCGCGGCGGGTGTCCTCGGGCAGGGCGTCCCAGGCGTTCTTCTGGATCTGCGCGCTGTAGCCCTCGTGGACTGTCTTCAGTTGGTTCCGGATCGTCCCGGCGAGCTCGCGCGTGCGGCGGGCATCGCCGGCGGCCTTGTGGGCGTCCATGATCGCGCGCGTGGTGCGCACGATCTGGCGCAGCAGCATGGCCTCCTCGGCGGCCTTGCTCCGCTTCCCGGCGGTCGCGAGGATCAGCATCGTCGTGCCGGCCATCGACGGCATCCCCGCCGGCCGCGGCGTCGACTCGTGCGCACGCAGATGCGCGGAGCGGGCGAGGGTCCGCGATGCTTCGGCCAGCGGCCCGGGCGTCGGCTCGAGTCGCCGCGACCACGCGGCGTAGGCGCCTGATGCTTCGCGGGCTGCATGCGCCCAGGTGGCGCGATCCACTCGACTCAAATAGTCGTGTAGACGACTCACGTCCTACGCGTGGGCGGAGTGGAGGTCGCTGGAGAGTTCGGTCGCTTCGCGGCCGGGTGCGACGGGCTCGTAGCGCCACGGGTTCTTCGCTGTCGCGCGCCACTCGTCGACCGCTGTCTGCGCGGACTGTGGTGCGTCCGGCCAACCTTTCCGCAGCTCCGGGAGAGTGAGGTCTCGGGCGAGCTTCCCGCCGCCGTGCCACACCACGGGCGTGCCCTTCTAGGGACGCAAGGCGACCGAGTAGCCGGCGACGACGTCGTCGCGGCCTGCCGCGTAGCGAGGGCGGATGAGCACGCCGGCCTGGCGCATGCGGCGTACGAACTCCGCCTCGTCCGCGGATGCTGATGCCGACGATCGGACCGCGCGCTCGAGCCGGTGAGCGTCGACCTCGACGGCGCCGCGGCGTTGCGCGGACTCGCGCGCGGCCGGCTGCACGCCGCGCTCCCCCAGCTCACGCTCGGGCGCGTGCAACGGCTCGAGCCCGTACTCCTTCTCCAGCTGACGGCTGACCGTCTACGAGAGCGCCTTGTCATACGCGACGTGCGCCTTCGTCCTGTCGGCGCGCACCGCGGAGACAGCGATGTGGATGTGGTCGTTGCCGTTCTTCGACAGCCCGTGCCGCACGGCGATCCACCGGCAGTCCGCCTTCGCGGAGGACTCGCCGGCGGACCACATCCGGTCCACGAAATCGGTCGCGATCCGTCCCCACTGCTCATCGGTGAGCTGCCCCTCCTCCGCACGCAGTGAGAGGGAGCAGTGCCAGACGTCAGCGGCGACGCGCTTGCTGCCGATCTACTCGCCGGAGTCCTTGTCGAACACCTTCTCGTGGCGGGTCACCTCGACGCCGAAGAAGTTCTTGTACTCGTTCAACTCTGCCGCGATCGCGGCGGCCTCGGCTTGGTCGAGGACGCTCTCACCGTGCATCGCCATGATCGCCGGGTTCCCCGCGATCAAGTGCTGCTCGGTGTGCTCGTTCGCGCGCCCCTCGCCCGCGAGGTAGCGCACGAGACCGCCCATGTCCCCGCCGTACGTGACGTTGGGGATCACTGGTCGGCGAGTCGTCGCAGCGTCTCATTCACCCGCGGCACAGCGCCCGGTACTCCGCCGCCACTTACGCTGCTTCCTCAGGGAAGCGGCCCTCGGCGTTAGCGAAGGATCATCGACTCGATCAGCGCCGCACTCACCCCCGAGGGACTCCTCGAACTCAACACCCGCAGCGTCGAGGAGCAGGCATCCCCCGCCACCATCCCCCGCGACCGGCTCACCGAGACCCCACTCGACGAGGAGCGGCCTCGAGCCCCTCGGCGTCCAGGGTCGTCAGCGTCCGACTTCAGCCTCGGGCCGCTAGGCGACGTCCGCGGAAGGCGACGATCCGGCCGTGCAGGAGGAGCAGCCGCGGCGCGACCTGGTAGACGGCGAGCGGCACCACGACGGCGGTCAGGACGAAGGCCCGCAGAACAGGAGGCCACTCGTCCGCGACGAGGGCCGGCACTGTCATCCCGATGGTGACCAGAGGAGAGATCGCCAGCCAGGTCACCACCGCCCCGACGTGCACGCTCGCGACAGGTGAGGTCCGGTGATGTACAACGGTCTCGTCGGCGGCGAGTGCTCTGCCGTCTTGCTCCATTGTGTCCTCCGACCGGTCTTCCGGACACGGACCTCGTGACACTCGGCGCCGGCTCAGCCCGGCTGATGCACGTGGATGTCGCTGCTCGACGTCACGCCGTTGAACTCGAGATACAGCTGCCCCTCGACGACCGACACGGTCAGCGTGTTGCGGCGCTCGAGTACCGCGACCGCGGCATCCAGGAACCCCTGGTCGAAGCTCTGCACGGTGATCTGCTCGAGCTGGTGGACGCGCTTGCCGGACCACGCCGCGATCACCTTCTCCGGGTTGCGATGCGTGTAGACCGTCGTGCGGTCGGCCAGTCTGCTCCCGAAGTGCAGTCGCTCGGCATCCGGCGCGCCCACCTCGATCCACGTGGTCAGCCTGCCGGTGAGATCGCGGACCAGCACCGCCGGCTCGGTCGCCGTCGACGAGATCCCCTCGCTGAAGGTGATCCCCTCCACGTATTCGAGGCAGTACGCGAGCACGCGCGTCATCATGTACGCGTCGGTCTCGGAGGGGTGCCGAGCGGCCCGCAGCGTGATGTCCTCGTAGACGCCGCGGTCCACATCAGCCAGCTGTATCGCGAAGTTGTACATCACTGCGCCGGCTGCCACGTGTGCGAGCTTATGTCCTCTCGCTCATCGAGGAGCGCGAGGCTTCTCCGGCGCCGGTGGGGGCATCGTGTCCGCGCGCCTCCAAGCAGGAACGGCCCGGCAGGAGGCGTCCACTCCGTCGCGAGCGTCTCACCCCGGGCGACGTCGGCGCGCATGCGCAGGTCGATGACGACGCGAGCCGACCGCTCGGCTCGCCGGGAGGCCCCGACCGGGCGACCGGACCACTCCGTTCATCCGCCTCGGGAATTTCCCGCCACCCTCTCGCCTTCTTCTACCTGCATGCAATATATTGCATGCAGTCGTCCGACCACCTCATCCCGAAGGAGCAGCCATGTCCACGTCCGCGTTCACCCCTGAGGGCGACCGGGCCACCGTCGTCCTCGTCCACGGCGCGTTCGCCGAGTCGTCCAGCTGGAACGGAGTCGCCTCCCGGCTCCTCGCCGAGGGCCTGCCCGTCCTCGCGGTCGCCAACCCCCTCCGCGGGCTCGCCCCCGACGCCGAGTACCTCCGCAGCGTCCTCGACGGGATCGACGGACCCGTCGTCGTCGCCGGCCACTCCTACGGGGGCTCCGTCGCGAGCGAGGCGGCGGAGGGCGCGGCGAACGTCCGGGCGCTCGTCTACGTCGCCAGCTTCCTCCTGGAGCCGGGCGAGAGCACCGGGGAGCTGGCCGGGAGGTTCCCGGGCGGCGAGCTCGGCCCCGCCCTGACCCCCGTCCTCTTCGCGTCCGGCGGGTTCTCCGGCGACGACCTCTACATCCAGCAGGACCGGTTCCGCGAGGTCTTCGCGGCCGACGTCGACGAGCCCACCGCCGCTCTGATGGCCGCGACCCAGCGGCCGATCGCGGCCGCCGCGCTCGAGGACTCGGCCACTGCGGCCGGGTGGAGGAGCATCCCCTCCTGGACCCTGATCACGCGTCAGGACCTCGCCGTCCCCGCCGAGTCGCAGCGGTTCATGGCCGAGCGCGCCCGCTCCACCGCGGTCGAGATCGACGCGTCGCACGCCGTGACGGTCTCGGAGCCGGACGCGGTCGCGCAGCTGATCCTCGACGCGGTGCGGGCGACGCGGTGACGGGGCGGGCGGGCCGAGGGGCCGCCTCCGGCCGCCGGACCCGGGCTGCCGCGGTCGTCCTCTCGTCCGCGCTGCTGCTCGTCGGCTGCGCGGGCGCGGCGGATCCCGGCCCCGGCGTCGAGGACGCCGCCGAGGCCGCCGCGGGCGGATCGTTCGCCCTCGCGGAGGTGGACGGCGTCGACGGCTCGGACTTCCTCGTCGTCTGCCCCTACGAGTCGCCGGAGTCGGTCGAGGAGCGGACCGGGATCTCCTGGTCCGGGCCCGACCGGTCCGAGGACGAGGGGATGCAGACGCTGGTCGCGCTCGACGGCGGCGAGGTCGTGACGACGAGCGGACTGGACCGGGACCGCGCCGACTTCTGCTCGGGCGACCGGTGGGAGCCGCTCCCGCTCGACACCCGGCTCGCGGTGAGCGGAGCGGGCGCGGTGTCGGTGGAGTGGCGCCGGTGGCGGCGGTCGAGTGGCATATGCAATATATCGCGCGGTGCTATCGTCGCCGTATGCCCATCCCGAAGACGACCGCCGTCACCCCCCGGTCCCTCCTCCGCGACGACGTCTACCGCGCCCTGCGCGACGCGATCGTCGACGGGACCTTCGAGCCGGGGGAGCGCCTCCGCGACCAGGAGCTCGAGGCCTGGCTCGGAGTCAGCCGGACGCCGATCCGGGAGGCGCTGCTCCGGCTGGCCCGCGTCGGCCTCGTCTCGGCCAAGCCCGGCCGGGCGACGATCGTGACCCCCGCCACGGCCGAGAGCATCAGCGACGCCCAGCAGATCGCCGCCGCCATGCACGAGCTCGCCACGCGCCTCGCCGGCCCGGCCGTCACTCCGGAGGCGCTCGCCGCGATGGAGTCGGCGAACGACGACTTCGCGCGGGCGCTGGCGGAGGGCGACGTCGAGCTGGCGCTGCGCTCCGACGACGCGTTCCACGCGGTGCTCACCGGGCTCAGTGGCAACGGGATGATCGAGGACGTGCTCGAGCAGGCCACTCCGCTCATCCGCCGTGCCGAGCGCCAGCGCTTCGCCTCCCTCGCGGCCCGCGGATCCGTGGAGCAGCACCGCGCGATCGTGGAGTCCCTCCGCGCGGGCGACACGGACGGCGCCGCCCGTCTCAGCCGGGAGAACTGGATGACGCTCGACCGCCACCTGCACGAGGCCTGACGCGCTGCTCCTCCGCGGGGAGGAGTCCGCGCTCGGTCATGCGCGAGGCCGACGCGATCGCATCCGCGACGAACCGCTCGGTCAGGTCGGCATGCCCTCGCCCGCGCGCTCCGCATCCGTCCCGAGAGCTGAGCGCCGCCCTCCCCGCGCCTCCGCCGCCGGGATGCGGGTCGAGGCGGGTGCCGGGCGCGGCGCGGAACGACGGACGGCCGACGCGCGGGCGGCCGGAGCGCTCTGGAACACTCGAGCGAGGGGCGGGGGCTCCGGAGCGGGGGAGCCGTGGCGTCACGCTTCGTCGAGCTCGACGGTCTGCGCGGCCTCGCCGCCCTCGGCGTGGTCGTCTACCACTTCACCACCGCGTTCTCGCTCGATCATCCCGATGCACCGCCGGGATCCTTCGCGCTCCCGTTCGGCGAGTTCGGCGTCCAGCTCTTCTTCGTCATCAGCGGCTTCGTGATCCTGATGTCCGCGGACCGCGCGCGGCGGCCGTCGGACTTCGCGATCTCCCGCGTCAGCCGCCTCTACCCGGCCTATTGGATCGCGGTGGTCGTCTCGATCGTCGTCGGCGCTCTCGCCCGCGTCCCCGGCACCGACCTCACGCCGCTGGAGCTGCTGCTCAACTTCACCATGGTGCAGCGGTTGCTGCTGGTACCCAACGTGAACGGCGCGTTCTGGACGTTGGCCGTCGAGATGCAGTTCTACCTGCTGGTGCTGCTCGTGCTCGTCCTCACGAAGTGCCGGTTCACGGATCGGCTGGTCCGCGTGCTGGTGGTCGTCTGGCTCGGCGTCGCCGCGACCGCCTCCGTCGCCGCCCACCTCGTCTCGGGAGGCGTCGACGTCGTCTCGGCGCCGGTCGCCGTCCGGGTCCTGGCGAACCTGACGCTGGCCGAGTACGGACCCCTCTTCTGCGTCGGAATGCTGCTGTTCCTCTCGCGACGGCAGGGGCGCTTCGAGCTCCTCGCCGTGCCGGCGGCTCTGATCGCGGCCCTGAACGCCCAGCTCCTCCACGGCGGGCCGGACGGAGCGGTCGTCCTCGGCGTCTGCGCGGCCGTCACGGTCGTCGCGGTGCGGCGCCGGACCGCCGTGCTGCGATGGGCGCCGCTGCTCTGGCTCGGGCGGATCAGCTACTCGCTCTACATCCTCCATCTGGTCGTGGGCAGCGCGATCATCAGCGCGCTCTGGCCGCTGATCGGCCGCGACGGAGCCGGACTCGTCGCCTTCGGCGTCGTCCTCCTGCTGTCCTGGGGCCTCAACGCGGTCGTCGAGGAGCGGTGGAGCCCCGCCTGGCGCCGCGCCCTCACCCGTCGGCGCGACCGCCGGTTCCCGGCGGGGACGGCGACCGCGGCCTGACGCGGTTGTGCACTCCGCTGGCCGCTCAGCGAGTACGCCGCCGAGGCCTGTGGACGCCGGTGGCCGCGAAACGCATCTCCGCTCGACGTTCCCTGCACCTTGGCTGAGCCACCGGGACGTCCGGGCCCCGGGCCACGTCTTCATCATGTGCCACGGATCGTGAGCACCGCGGCCCCGGCCACGACCTCTGACCATCTGGAGAAGATCATGACCAACGTCACCCCCACCAGCCTCGCCAACGCCTCCTCGGCCAAGCACGGCACCGCCACCTCGGCCGGCAAGAACACGATCGCCGACGGCGTCGTCGAGAAGGTCGCCGGCATCGCGGCCCGCGAGGTCCCCGGCGTGCACGACCTGGGCAACGGCGCCGCCCGCGCCATCGGCGCCATCCGCAACGCGATCAACGCGCAGGACCGCGGCCAGGGCATCTCCGTCGAGGTCGGCGAGAAGCAGGTCGCCGCCGACATCACCGTCGTCGCCGAGTACCCCGTCGCGCTGCAGAAGCTCGCCGACAGCATCCGCTCCGCCGTCTCCGAGGCCATCTCCTCGGTCGTCGGCATGGAGGTCGCCGAGGTGAACGTCACCATCTCCGACGTCTTCATCCCCTCGGACGACAAGGACGACGAGACCGAGAGCCGCGTCAAGTGACTCCGTCCCACATCGGCCTGGTCCTCGGCGCGGTCCTCGCGCTGACCGCCCTCGTCTTCGGCTTCTGGGCGCTCCTCTGGGTCGCCCTCGCCATGGCGATCGGCTACGGCGTCGGGCGGGTCGTCGAGGGCAAGCTCGACCTTCGCTCCCTCGGCGACACCCTCCGCGGGCGGCGGTCCTCGTGACCGCGGCGGTGATGGCCGACGAGGCCAGCCACGGCCGCACGACGATCAGCTCGCGCGCCGTGCGCCGAGTCGTGTCGGCCGTCACCGCGGAGGCGCTGGACGTGAACTCGTCCGACGTGTCCGTCGAGCTCGACGACGAGGGAGGACGCCTCCACGTCGTCGCGCACGCCCCCATCCACGTCACGCCCCTGGGCGAGACGGGCCGCCGCTCCTCCGGGACGCTGCTGGACCGACTCAGCCGGGCGCAGACGACCATCCGCTCGCGCTGCCTCGAACTGACGGGCTCCACGATCGGCCGGGTCGACCTCCGGATCACCGGTGCCGACCTCCGAGAACGAAGGAGGGTGTCGTGACGACTCCCACCACTGCCGGCCGGGCGCTCTACCCGCGCCTGGTGCGGCGCGAGACGCACTCGTCCCGCTCCGGATCGGCGATCGTCCTCGCCGTCCTGCTCATCCTCCTGTTCGCGTGGCTGGGCACGGAGGCGGTCCTCGCCGTCCTCGGCCAGCCCGCGCTGCTCGTGGCCCCGCAGGACGGAGCGTCCTCGCTGCTCAACGCGGCCGCGGCGCCCATCGCGCTGACCGCCGCCGCCGGCGCCGTGCTCGCGCTGATCGGGCTCGTCCTGATCGTCGTGTCGCTCAAGCCCGGCCGTCGCGGCCGTCGCGCCGTCAGCACCGACCGCACCGCGGCGATCGTCGACGACCGCGTCATCGCGCAGGCCGTCGCCCGCACCGCCGGCTACGCCGGTGACGTCGACCCGGACAACGTGTCGGTGTCGGTCGGATCCCGCGTCGTCGACGTGACGGTCTCCCGCACCTCCGGCCGCAGCGTCGACGTCACGCCGATCCGCGAGGCCGTCGACGCCGAGCTCGCCACGTTCGACTGCACCCCGCGCCTGCGCTCCAAGGTGCGCCTGTCCGAGAAGGGAACGGTCCGCTGATGACCACCACGAACCGATTCCTCAACCGGCTGCTCCTGTTCGTCGTGGGCCTCGTCCTCCTCCTCGCCGGCGGCGCCGTCGCGGTGGGGTCGCTGCTCCCGCAGGTGCAGGAGAACGTGTCCACCGCTGCGCAGGACGCGGCCGACCCCACGAGCCAGGCCCTCTCGGGCGGCACCCCGTGGATCCTCTGGGTCATCGCGGTCGTCGCGCTCGTCCTCATCCTGCTGCTGGTGCGCTTCATCGTGCGCCAGGGCCGCGGCCGCACCTCCACGCTGCTGCGCGTCGGCTCCGGAGAGGGAGCGGGGACGCCCACCGGCGGCTCCGTCACCATCGACGCGAAGGTCGCCGAGCAGGTCCTCGAGGAGGCCCTGTCGCAGGAGCCGTCCATCGTCGCGGTCGACGTGACCGCGTTCGAGATCAAGCACCAGAAGGTGCTGCGCGTCACCGCGCACACCCGCCGCGGCGCCTCGCCCGCCCGCACCCGGCAGACGGTCGACCAGGCCGTCCGCCAGTGGGACGCCCTCCTCGGCGAGGAGACGCCCGTCGTCATCCAGATCGTCAGCGGTCTGCGGACGAAGATGAGCGGCACCGCCCGCGTGCAGTAGCCGCCGGCACCACCGTCCGGCCCTCCCGATCGGGAGGGCCGGAGAGCCCCGCTCAGGCGGGATGGAAGTCTTTCTGAAGGAGCACCCCATGTCCGATCCGATGGAGCCCGGCACCGTCGAGCGCATCCGCACCGATGAGCAGCCGACCCCGAACGAGCAGAGCCGGCGCGAGTCCGCCCGCCGCGACGGGAAGCCGTCCGAGCCCGAGTCGTCCGAGAGCCGGGTCGCGACCGCCGCCGGCGAGAGCGCCCAGCGCGTGTCCGGCGTCCACCACCTCGGCGGAGCCGTCGCCCGCGGCCTCGACCGCGCCTCCCGCCGCGTGCTGGGCACCAGCACCGTCCCCGGAGTCACGGTTTCGAAGGCCGACGGCGTCACCACCGTCGACATCGACCTCGTCGTCGAGTACCCCCACCCCGTCCGCGAGGTCCTGGACGCCGTGCGCGATCAGGTGCAGCGCGTGGCGGAGCCGGTCGCCGGCGGCCACGTCGTCGTCAACGTCGAGGCGACCGACGTCCACGGCCCGTTCGACCCGATCGAGAAGCCGGAGGAGGACGAGGAGCCGCTCGTCGACACCGCCAAGCGCGCCGTGTCCGACGCCCGCGACTCCGCCGTGGAGGCCGCCGGGAACGCCCGCGACGCCGTCTCCGGTGCCGTCGACTCCGCCCGCGGACGCCTGGCGGACGCCGCCGACGACGCCGCGGACGCGATGGACCGTGCGGCCGACGAGCGCGACGAGCGCGACGAGCGCGCAGCCGCCCAGAAGACGGCCGACGACGAGCGCGCCGCCGAGCGCGACGAGGACGACCCCCGCGTCGAGACGCACGCGGCCCCGGCCGTCGTCGAGACCGCGGAGTTCGTGGTCCGCGTCCAGGTCGAGCCGGTCGACGACGACGGCGACCCCCGCACCGCGACCGTCGAGGTCGCTCCTGCGGAGGAGTCCGAGCACGTCGAGCGCGACGAGGCCGCGGCCGATCGCGACGCCGCGTCCGACGACGCCCACGCCCACCGCTCCGAGGACGACCGCGCGTCGTCCGCCGCCGGTCGGGAGTAGTCCCGTGCGCACCCGCTCGTACGGCGCGCGACGCAAGCCGCGCGCGGCCTGGATCGCGCTCGGCACGGGCGTCGTGCTCTCGTTCGTGGTCGTCGTCGCCGTGCTGCTGCCCGTCCTCGGGCTGATCGGCGCGGCGGACGGCACCACGGCCGGGGCGCTCGACGTCCCGGTCGGCGCGATCGTCCTCTCGATCGTCCTCAGCTACGCGGTCGGCCTGGCCTGCCTCGCGGTCGCGTTCCTCTCCCGCAACGCGGCCCTCGCCTGGGTCGCCGCAGTGGCCGCCGTCATCGCGACGCTCATCGGCTCGATCTGGCCGCTCGTCGCGACCGGATTCGCCAGCGTCGACCAGGCGAAGGACGTCATCCCCTTCATCCAGGACCTGATCGCCCGGGTCCGGGGGTAGCGTCGGGGCGATGAGCTCCGACTACCTCCGCGCCTACGACGACCAGCTCCGCTCCGACGCCGAGACCCCGAGCGCCGTCTCCGTGACGCGCGAAGGGCCTCTGCGTCTGGTGACCTTCGCCGGCGGACGCGGCTTCGTCACCTACCGCGACCTCGCCGGCGCCTCCTCCGCGGAGATCGCCCGCCTGGTCGCCGCGGCCTGCGCGCACTTCGACGCCGATCCCGGCATCACCCGCGTCGAGTGGAAGACCCGCGGCCACGACGAGGCCCCCGGCCTGCACGACGCGCTCGTCGCGAACGGCTTCGCGCCGGACGAGGCCGAGTCGATCATGATCGGCCCGGTCGAGGCGCTGCTCTCGGACCGGCCGGTCCCGGAGGGGGTCGTGCTGCGGCGCGTCATCGACGAGCCGGACGTCCGCGCGTTCAGCGCCATGATCGACGCCGCCTTCGAGGAGGAGGTCGACGTGTCGATCGCCGATTCGCTCGTCGCCCGCCTGGCGCGCGGCGACGGCATGGAGCTGTGGGTCGCCGAGGTCGACGGGCGGATGGCGTCCGGCGGCCGGCTCGAGCCCGTCCCGGGCACCGCCTTCGCCGGCATCTGGGGCGGAGCGACGCTGCCGGACTACCGCGGACGCGGGCTCTACGGCCTGGTCACGGCCGCCCGCGCCGCCTCCGCCCAGGCACTCGGGAAGACCCTCGTGCACAGCGACTCGACCGAGTACTCGCGGCCCATCCTGGAGCGCGCGGGCCTGGTCCGGGTGTCGACGACGACTCCGTACCGTCGACGTCGTCCGTAGTCCGCGCTCCGTGGGTTCGCGGGGATCCCGAGACGCGCGCTGAGCGCGCTACTCGATCAGCACGGCGGGGACCCTTGCTGGTCGAGTAGCGGCGCAACGGCGGATCGAGACCCGCCCCTTAGAGCGTGGGGGATCTCGATACGCGCGCTACTCGATCAGCGTGGAGGCCGGGTGAGACCCGCCCGATCGTGCGCGCGCTGCTCCGATCAGCTCGGGGACGTGATCTCGAGCGCGATGTTGTCGGGGTCGCGGAACTCGAGGAGGCTCATGCCGCCGGCGTCCTTGATCGGCTCGTGGGCGATGCCGAGGTCGTCGAGCACGGCCGCGGCCGCCTTCAGCGCGTCGAGGTCGGGGACGGTGAAGCTGACGTGGTCGAGCCCGACCCGGTCCTCGTCGAAGCGGTCGTCGCCGGGCGCGACGGGGCGCAGGCCGAGCAGTCCGCCCGGGAACTGGTAGATCACGCCGCCGAACACGAACGCCAGCTGCTCCTTCTCCTCCGGCGACGCGTCGGCCGGCGGCGCCTCGAAGGCGACGTCGAAGCCGAAGACGGAGTCGTAGAAGGGGCGCGAGACGGCGATGTCGCGGACGGTGAGTCGGACGTGGTTGTAGTCGACAGCGGGGATCGGCACAGGGGTTCCTCTCGGCGGGGCGGGCGGAGTGCCCGTCTCCAGTTGTTCGGAGGCGGCGGGCCGCCGGTTCGGGGCTGGCGCCGCCTCCGAGGATCGGGTAGCGCGTCAGTCCAGCTCGGTCGGGCGCGCCGGCTCGGCCAGCAGGGCGCGCGCCGCCATCCCGATCACCGCGCTGTAGGTGGGGTAGGCGAAGCGGACGTTCGCGAGGGTCGCGAGGTCGACTCCGGCCGCCATCGCCGTGGTCACCGACTGCACGACCTCGATCGCGTTCTCGCCGACCGCGTGCGCACCGAGCAGCAGCTCGCGGCGCCGGTCGGCGATCAGCGTGAGGAACCCGTTCTCGCGGTCGTCGATGACGGCGCGGTCCAGGTGCGAGAACGGCACCGAGGCGACGACGCACTGCGGGTCGCGCTCGCGGGCCTGCTCCTGCGTGAAGCCGACGCCCGCGTAGTCCGGGTCCGTGAATCCGCCCGCGGGCAGGAGGAACTGGGGCGTGCGCCGGTTCGCGCCGAGCACCGCGTTCTCGGCGGCGGCCTCCGCCTCGAACTGCGCCGCCTGGACGAGCATGTCGCGCCCGTTCGCGTCGCCGACCGCGAAGATGTGCGGCACCACCGTGCGGAAGTACTGATCGGCGGGGATCGCCGAGCGGACGACCTCGATGCCCGCGTTCTCGAGTCCGAGGTCCTCGACGTCGGCGGGCCAGCCGGTGGCCATGATCACCACGTCGACCTCGGCCGTCCGGTCCTCGCCGCCCTCGCGCCACGCGATCGCGAGCGAGCCGTCGTCCTGCCGCTCGATGCCCGACACCGTCTCGATCCCGGTGCGGACGCGGACGCCCTGGCGCTCGAAGGCGGCGCCGACGTGCTCGGAGATGCTGGAGTCGGAGGTCATCAGGATCCGCGGGGCGACGTCGAGGAGCGTCACCTCGGAGCCGAAGGCATTGAAGACGGTGACGAGCTGGGCGCCCGTGTTGCCGCCGCCGATCACGGCGACGCGGCGCGGCAGCTCGGTCAGCCCGAGCACGTCCTCCGGCACGGTCGCGAGCTCGGCGCCCGGGATCGGCAGCCGCCGCGAGTGCCCGCCGACGCAGACCATGATCGAGCGCGCGCGGATCCGCCTCCCGCTGTCGAGCACGAGGGTGCTCTCGTCGACGAAGCGGGCGCGGCCCTCGTGGATCAGGTCGACCCCCGCCTCCTCGAACCGCTGCGCCTCGCGCTTGATCGAGCGCACCAGGTCGACGCGCTCGTGCACGTGGCGCACGGTCGCGGCCCAGTCGAGGACGGGAGTGCCGATCTCGATCCCGTAGTCGCCGGCGGAGCGGGTCTCGCGCATCATCCGCGCCGTCTTCGCGAGGACGCGGGTGGGCACGCAGCCGGTGTTGACGCAGGTGCCGCCGACGCGCGCGGCCTCGAGCACGACCACGCGCGCTCCCAGCTCCGCGGCGCGGAGGGCGGCGGCCGTCCCCGCGGGTCCTGCGCCGATGACGGCGACGTCGTACTCGGCCTGCTCGGGAGTGCTGTCGGGCACGGGGACCTCCGGTTCTGGGTGTGCTCCGATCCTGCCGCTCCGCGCCCGGCGGCACCCGGCCTTGACAGCCCGCCCGCGGACCGGCGTCGCGGGCGTCCCGACGCTGAACATCGGCCGAGGACGGTTGCCCGGCGGGCGCCCGGCACGGTGGGATGACCGGGTGGGCTGCGGCGGGGGACTCGGGCGGAAGGCGCTCCGATGAGCGCCCGCACCTTCGGGGTGGAGGAGGAGTACCTCCTCGTCGACGCCGGCACGTTCCTCCCGACGCCCGCGGCGCCGCTGCTGCTCGGCTCCGTCCGCGGCTCCGCGGCGGTCGCCCTGGCCGCCGAGCTCAAGGCGGAGCAGATCGAGGCGGTCGGCGCTCCCGCCCGCACGCACGACGCGCTGCTGGCCGGACTGCGCGAGGGCCGCCGCCTGGCCGACGACTCCGCCCGCGAGGTCGGCGCCCGCGCCGTCGCGGTCGCGACCAGCCCCGCCGCGTTCGAGCCGCACCTCTCGGCCGACGAGCGCTACGACCGGATGGCCGAGCGCTTCGGCCTCGTCGCCCGCGAGCAGTTCACCTGCGGCCTGCACGTCCATGTCGGGATCGGGTCGCCGGAGGAGGGGATCGCGGTCCTCGACCGGCTGCGCGGCTGGCTGCCCGCCCTCCTCGCCCTGAGCACCAACTCCCCGCTGAGCGCCGGCGTCGACACCGGCTTCGCCAGCTGGCGCTACCAGTCGTGGGGGCGCTGGCCCACCGCCGGCCCGGTCGGGATCTGGGGCGACCTCGAGCAGTACCGGAGCGTCGTCGCCTCCCTCACCTCCTGCGGCGTGCTGCTGGACGAGGGGATGCTCTACTTCGACGCCCGTCTCTCCCGTGCGCACCCGACCGTCGAGGTGCGCATCGCCGATGTCCCGCTGCACGCCGAGGACTCGGCGCTGATCGCCGTCCTGATCCGGGCGCTCGCCGAGACGGCCGTGCGCGACGCGGGCGCCGGGGTCCCGCCCATGCCGCTGCCGACTCCGGTGATCGCCGTCTCCTCCTGGCTGGCGAGCCGCCACGGCACGACCGGCGACCTCATCGATCCGGTCGACGGCTGCCCGGTCCCCGCCTCCGCGGTACTGGCGCGCCTGCTCGACCACGCGGGTCGGGCGCTGGCGGAGTCGGGCGACGAGGAGGTCGCGGCGTGCGGCGTCGAGCGGGTCCTGGCGCGGGGCACGGGCGCCGAGCGGCAGCGCGCGGTGTGGGAGCGGACGGCGTCCGCGACCGAGGTGATCGCGGACGCGGCGGAGGCGACGCGCGCCTAGCGGCTCGCTGGTCGCGGGCTCACGGCTCGCTGGTCGCGGCCTCGGCGGTTCAGGGCTCGCTGGTCGCGGGGTCCGGTGACCCGGAATCCACCGTTCCGGACTCCACCGATCCGGACTCCTCCGCCTCGGGCTGCGGTGACTCCGGCACCAGCTGGTAGCCGCCCTCGATCGTCCCGTCCGGGCGGAGCAGGATCTGCGTGTACACCGGGGCGCCGCTGCGGAGCGTCGTACCGCTGACCCGGAGGGGCTCCCCGGCGAAGAACGCCTCCGAGCCGGTGCAGCCGGCGAAGAAGGACGCGTCCGGGCGCTGCACGGCGAGGCACACCGTGGTGCCGTTCGGCTCGGTGATCAGCAGGCGGTCGTTCTCGGCGGTGTCGAACCCGGAGCCGTAGACGACGGCCTCCCCGGCGAGCAGGGCGAGGCCCGGCGGGACGTCGGTGGTCGGCTCCCAGCCCTCGACGAGCGCGGCGAAGCGGTCGGCGGGATCCGCGGAGGCGGTCGGCGGGGCGACGGGGTCCGCGGGCGGAGGGAGGAGGAGCGCGGTGGGGACGATCGCGCCGACCGCGGCTCCGCCGACGATCGCGGCGGCGAGCACGAGGCGGCGGCGGCGCGGGTGCGGCGTCCGCGGGGCCGGCCGGTCGGGGTGCTCGGCGGGCGACTCCGGAGTCCCGGAGCCGGCGGTCGCCGACAGCGGGAGTGCGGTCGCGGGCAGGGGGAGAAGCGAGTCGGTCGCCGTCCAGGGATGCGCCGCGCCCGGCTGCGCCATGGACGGCGCGGCGCCGGTCTGAGCGCCGGACCGCGTCACTCCGGGAGGCGCGTCCTCCGCCTCCAGCTCGCCGAGCCGTCGCAGCGCCTCGCGCCGCTCGTCCCGGTCGGCGCCGTCGTCGCGGGGTCGGGCCGACAGGATCCGCTCGAGATCCCTGCGCTCGTCGTCCTCGGCCTGCACTCCGTCAGTATGGCGGCGCCGGACACGGGAACGGCCCGCGACCCCCGGGACTCCGCCTTTTCAGCGGTGTCCCGGTGGCCGCGGGCCGTTCCGGTGCGGGCGTCAGCCCGACGGGTTCTCGACCGGGTCGCCCTCGGGGTCGGTGGCCGTCTCGGGGTCGACGTGCTCGGGGTCGGTGGTCTGCGGGTCCTCGGGAGTGTTCTTCTCGGTCATCGGATCCTCCTTGTCGCTGGATGCGGAACGTGCGGACAGATTCCACGCTACGGCGGGAGCTCCGTGGAGCGCGCCCGGTTGACTCCGCCGCCCGGTGTCCGGAACCGAGGTCAGGAGCGGCGGATCCGCCCGAGCGGCCCGTCACGCTGCTTCCGGCCTCGGCTCCGGACGCCGCTCGCCTCAGCCGGCCCCTTCACCCGTGGCAGCCGCGGGCCTCCACCGCAAGGCCTGGCAGCGCTCTGTCGCGATTCGTACGCTGAACCCATCGAGCCGAGGAGCAGCAGCGCCACATGATCCGCACCACCGTCACCATCGAGGGCAAGACCTACGGGCTGTCCCAGGGGACCGACGTCGCCGAGCTGAAGCGGTCGGCGACCGAGGCGACGCAGGCCGGAGGAGGCCTCGTCGACTTCGTGATCGTGGGCAACCGCCAGGTCAGCGTCCTGATCTCGACAGGTGTTCCGGTGATCTTCGAGGAGCTCGAGGTGCCGGACGACGACCGCGACACCGGTGACGTCCACCAGCCGTGGGACGACATCGACTACCTCGACTGACCCCGTCCTCCCGGTCGCGCCGAGTCGCTGCCGGGTCCCAGACGCCTGAGGGGCGCCGCCGGCTGGACCCGGCGTCTCTCGGGCACCTCGTGCCGCGCTACTCCGCGGACTCGCTCTCGGCCAGCTCGCCCTCGACCAGCGTGCGGGCGGCCGAGGCGAGGGCCGAGCGGATGCGCTCCGCCGGCTCCTGCAGCATCGCCGCGATCGCGTCGACGTCGTGGCCGCCGGTGTGCCGGAGCAGCCAGGCCTGGCGCTCGAGCGTCGGCAGGGCGTGCAGGCGGCGGTGGAAGCCCGAGCGCAGCAGGTCGTCCTCGCGGATCGCCGGCGGGGCCTGCTCGGCGCGCTCCATCGCGGAGCCGCCGCGCTGCACGCTCGCGCGTCCGACCTCGGAGCGCATCAGGTCGAGGGCGCCCGTGTCGTCGAGTCCCTGCGGCCGTCCGCTGCGGACGGTGACCGCCGCGTGGCGGAGGGCGGCGCTCGCCGCGGAGTCCGACAGCGTGAGGCGGTAGGCGTACGCGTAGAGGCCGAGGGCGCGGTTCTCGAGGGCGCGGCCGGCGAGCAGCTCGCCCTGCTGCTGCGACTGCGTCATGCCGACGGCGGCGACGGGTCTGTCGTAGGTGGTCACGGTGACTCCTCGGCTCCGCGCGCTCCCGGTCGGGAAACGCGTCGGAGGCGATGCTAGGGAGTCGAGAACGATCGTTCTACCCTTGACTTCTCGGAATCTTTTTCGATGCGTGCGCATGGAAGCGCTTTCCCGACAACCGTCCTGGAAAGTGGAAGCGCTCTCACTCCCGCGCCGAGAGGATGCAGAACTCGTTGCCCTCCGGGTCGGCGAGCACGACCCAGGACTGCTCGCCCTGCCCGACATCGGACCGCGTCGCCCCCAGGCCGACCAGCCGCGCGACCTCCGCCTCCTGGTCGTCCGGCACGAAATCCAGGTGCAGGCGGTTCTTCACGGTCTTGCGCTCGGGTACGTCGAGGAAGAGGAGGCTCGGCCCGCGGCCCGACGGGGCGAGCAGCTCGATGCCGTCCTCGTCCTCGTCCACGACGTCCCAGCCGAGCGCCTCCTGCCACCAGTGCCCGAGGGTCCGGAAGTCGGTGCAGTCGACGATGATCTCTTCGAGTCGGAGGGCCATGCACCGACGCTAATCGGCGCGGGGCGTGTCGGGGAAGTGCGTCCGGCGGGTCCGCGCGGCGCCGCGGCTCCGTCCGGCCGTGTCGTCCGCGGGACGGGTGCCCGTGCCGGTTCGGCACGACGGCTGGCGGCCGGAGCGGCGGCGCGGCATCCTCGACGCGGGTGCCTCTGCGCCCCGGGGACGAGGAGCAGCATGAGCACCGCACGCGAGCAGTGGGAGGCGCGCTACGCCGACTCCGATCGGATCTGGTCGGGCCGGCCGAACGCGACGCTGGTCGGGCTGGTCGGCTCGCTGCCGCCGGGCCGCGCCCTCGACCTCGGCGCCGGCGAGGGGGCGGACGCGCTGTGGCTGGCGTCGCTCGGCTGGCGCGTGACCGGGCTCGACCTCTCCGAGACGGCGCTGGGCCGGGCGCGCGCGGCCGCGGCCGAGCGGGGCGCCGACGTGGACTTCGTGCAGGCCGACCTCGCCGAGGACTGGCCGGTCGTGGGGGAGTTCGATCTGGTGACGGCGAGCTTCCTGCACTCGATGGCCGAGTTCCCGCGGATCGACGTGCTGCGGCGGGCGGCCTCCGTCGTCGCTCCCGGCGGCCGCCTCGCCGTCGTCTCGCACGCCGCACCCCCGCCGTGGGCGAGCGGCGACGACAACCGCCACGGAGCGATGCACCTCGTCGGCCCCGAGGAGGAGCTCGCCGAGCTGGCCCTCGACCCCGCCGAGTGGACCGCGGAGCTCGTCGAGACGAGGGAGCGCGCCGTGACCGCTCCCGACGGCACGGCAGCCGTGCTCCTGGACGGCGTGATGCTCCTGCAGCGACGCGGCTGAGCAGGCGCCGCTCGAGGACCCGCGGCCGGGCTAGCGTGGTCCGCGACCCCGACCCCGCAGGAGGCGCCGATGCCGCTCGATCCGTACCTCGCCGCCCGGCTGCCCCTCCTGGCCGGCCTCGCGTATCCGCTCGACGCCGAGCAGGCCGCCCGCATGGCCGCGTTCGAGGAGGATCCGGGGCCCTGGTCGCTGCCCGAGGGGATCGACGTCGTCACGGAGACCGCGTCCGGCCCGCACGGACCGGTCCCGCTGCGCGTGTACTCGCCCGGCGCGCCCGAGCGCGCTCTGCTCTGGGTGCACGGAGGAGGGTTCGCCGCCGGCAGCATCGACATGCGCGAGTCGCACGTCGTCGCGGCGGAGCTCGCCCACCGGGCGCGGGCCCGGGTCGTCTCCGTCGACTACCGGCTCGCCGGCCCCGACGTCCGCTACCCCGTCCCGCTCGACGACGTGCACGCCGCCTGGCGGCACCTCCGCAGCACGGAGTCCGGATCCACACCCGTCGCGATGGGCGGCGCGAGCGCGGGAGCGGCCCTGGCCCTCGGTGCGGTCCTCCGCGAGCGCGACGCCGGTGCGCGGCTGCCGGAGCACGTGCTCCTGGCCTACCCCTTCGCCCACTTCCCCAACCCCGCCGTCGACGACGCGATCGCGGCCGAGCTGCGCGAGCTGCCGCCGGTCCTCCGCTTCCCTCCGTCGAGCATCGAGGGCATGGTGCGCACCTACCTCGGGCGGATCTCCGACCTCCCCGTCGAGGCGCTGCCCGGCTCCGCGCCGCTGGCGGGTCTGCCTCCGGTCACGGTCCTCGTGAACGAGTACGACGAGCTGCGGGGGTCAGCGGAGCTGCTCCTGCGCCAGCTCGCGGAGGCGGGCGTCGCCGTGACCGGGCACCTGGCCGCCGGCATGCCCCACGGGCACCTCAATCGGACGCCGGCGCTGCCCGAGGTCGACCGCTCGCTGCACCTCTTCGCCGCCCAGCTGCGCGCGATGGGCTGAGGCGCTCTGCCCCGTCCCGTCCCGCTCTGCCCGCTCAGCTCAGGCGCGGTCCGCACCGTCCCGCTCAGGCGCGGTCGTGCAGGGTGACGTGGTAGCCGTCCGGGTCGGCGAAGGTGAAGGTGCGCCCGAACGGGCCGTCGATGGGAGCCGCGACGACGGGGTGCCCGTCGGCGTCGAGCGCGTCGTGGATCTCCTGCACGCCGGTCGCGTGCAGCCAGATCGCGGCGCCCATACCGGGGCGGGAGGCGGAGTCGAGGTCGGTGCCGGGCGCGAGGTCGCGCAGGGCGAAGGCGATCGGAGTCGTCGCGAAGACGACGGCGTGCGGCGGGCCGGCGGGCGAGCGGACCAGGCCGAGGTACTGCTCGTAGAACGCCTGGGACGCCGCGAGGTCGCGGACCTGGAGTGAGACGAAGTCGGGGCCGGTGACGGGCATGGGGTTCCTCCTCGGTTGTGTCAGCTTTCTGACACATTGGAGCGTATGTCAGAATACTGACATGAGTCAAGACGGCATCGACCTCGAGACCTCGCTCGGCTACCTCCTCAAGGAGGCCTCGAGCGCCCTGCGCGCGGCGATGGAGGCGGTGCTCCGCCCGCTCGGGATGACGGTCACCCACTACTCCTGCCTCGAGCTCCTCGCCCAGCGGCCGGGCCTCTCGAACTCGGAGCTCGCGCGGGGCGCCTTCGTCACCCGGCAGTCGATGAACGTCCTGCTGCAGACTCTGGAGCGCGACGGCGTCGTCACCCGCCCCGACGCGGCTCCGGTCGGCAAGGCGCTCCCCGCCCGGCTCACCGAGCGCGGACGCCGCAGCCTCGCCGAGGCCTCCTCCGCCGTCCGCGGGGTGGAGCTGCGGATGCTGGAGGGGCTCGCGGAGGAGGAGCGGCAGGCGGCGGCGCGCCTGCTCCGCGGCATGATCCGGTCGCTGCGCGCGGACGACCGCACCTGAGGCCGCGCTGTTCCGCCGTCTGTAGGAACGGGCGCCGCGCGCTCGCCGGTACGGTCGCGCTCATGGCAGCAGGAGGAGCGGTGCGCCCGCTCGACGTCGGGATCGTCGGCGGCTCGATCGGCGGACTGTTCGCCGCGGCCCTGCTCGTCCGCGACGGGCACCGCGTGACGGTCCTCGAGCGGTCGGCGACGGGCCTGTCGCGGGAGGCGCCGGGCTGGTCGCCCAGCAGGACCTGATCGACCTCCTGCACGCGATCGGCCGCGACGACGAGGCGCGGGTCGGCGTCGTCGCGCACGAGCGGATCACCCTCGACCGCTCCGGGCGCGTGATCGGCCGCGACCCCTCCCCGCAGACGCAGGTGTCGTGGGACCACCTCGACGACACGCTCCGCTCGCGGCTCCCCGCCGACCGCTACCTCCTCGGTCACGCCGTCGCCGGGGTGCGCCCCTCGACCGGGACGGACCCGGTCGTCGTCGAGCTGCGCGACGGGAGCGGCCTGGAGTTCGACGTCGTCATCGGAGCCGACGGCCTCGGATCCGTCATGCGCGCGGCGGTCGCGCCCGAGGCGCCGGGGAACCGCTACGCCGGCTACTCGACCTGGCGCGGGCTGATCCCGGAGTCGGCGCTCTCCGCCGAGGCCGCGGCGACTCTGCTCGGACGCTTCGCCTTCTACACCGCGCCCGGCGAGCACATGCTCGGCTACCTCGTCCCCGGACCAGCCGGCGAGGTGGAGCCCGGCCGACGGCGCTACAACTGGGTCTGGTACCGGCCCCTCTCCGAGGACGCCCTCCGCGGAGTGATGACGGCGTCCGGCCGTCCACCGGAGAGCGTGTCCCTCGCGCCCGGCGACCTCGCTCCCGATCTCCGCCGCCGGCTCGAGGAGGACGCGCTCGACCGCCTGCCGCCGGCCTTCGCGGCCGCCGTCCTGGCCGAGCCGCAGCCCTTCCTGCAGGCGATCGTCGACTACGTCCCGCCGCGGACGGTCCGCGGCCGGGTCGCCCTCCTCGGTGACGCCGCCGTGACGGTGCGGCCGCACACGGCCATGGGCGCGGCCAAGGCGGCGGGCGACGCGCTGGCCCTCGCCGGCTCCCTCGCGCGGCACCCGGTCGACGAGGCGCTCCAGCGCTACGAGGCCGAGCGGCTCCCCGTCGGCCGCGCCATCGCCGAGTACGGCAGGCGCGTGGGCCGCTCGATCCCGCTGCTGTCCGAGTGACCGCAGCAGCATGCGCCCGGCCGAACCCGGATCGACGGCGCGAGCCGATCCTCGGTCGGAGCGGACATGGCTCGCGCTCGCCCTTCAGCGTGCAGGGTCCGATGCGCTGCCCGGCGGCGACTCGAAGGGAAGCTGGAACGGGGGTTCGCAGCATCGCATGGTCGCCACCACGTGGCGCCGGCGCGGACGATTGCAGTCGATAGCGACGAATTAGGTTTCGGCTAGAGGTGACTATCATCGGCTAGATGTTGCCTGAGCAGAACCCCTACAGCCCTGGATCCGGTCGGCGGCCGCCCGAGCTCGTTGGTCGGACTGGCGAGCTCGAAGCGTTCGACACGATCCGCGCTCGTGTCACGCATGGAATGAGCGATCGCGGCATCGTCCTCACGGGCCTCCGCGGCGTCGGCAAGACGGTGCTGTTGAACGAGATGCACCGCATGGCGGAGTCGTTCGAGTGGCTCACGGTGCGCCTCGAGGCGCGTCGGGATGAAGGCGGCGCGCGGGCCGTACGGCGTGCCCTGGCTCGAGAGCTCGTCGTGTCCGCTCGCAAGCTCACCCGCTCGAAGCCGACGGCGCTGATGCGAGAAGCACTCGGCACGATCTCCTCGTTCAATGCGAAGGTCGGTGCAACGGGGATCGAACTCGGAGTCGCACTCAACGACGGACGTGCCGACTCCGGCGACGCTGAAGTCGACCTCCTCGAGCTCGTCGAAGACGTTTCCACCGCTCTGGGGGAGCGTCGTCGTGCCTTCGGTGTGTTCGTCGATGAGATGCAGGACCTCGATGCGGAGACGATGGGTGCGCTCATCGCCGCTCAGCATGCGGCGAACCAGCGGGAGTGGCCGTTCTACATCATCGCCGCCGGCCTCCCGAATCTCCCCCGTGTCCTCACCGAGACGCGTTCGTACGCCGAGCGCCTCTTCAACTACCGACAGATAGGCACCTTCTCTCGCGACGATGCGGCGCACGCTCTCCGAGAGCCCGCGGAGCGGCTCGGCGCTGAGTTCGCTCCCGATGCGCTCGAGATTCTCCTCGAAGCCGCAGGCGGCTACCCGTACTTCATTCAGGAGTACGGGCAGGCCGCATGGAACCTCTCCAGTCGTCTTGTCACTCTGGCCGACGCCACGGCAGCAGTGCAGTACGGGACCGAACAGCTCGATGCCGGATTCTTCCGCTCACGATGGCAGCGAGCCACGCGCTCAGAGCGACGAATGCTCCGCGCCATGGCAGCCGACGGTGAGGGACCCTCCTCCACCGCTCTCGTCACGCAGCGAATGGGTATCCCGACAACCAGCCTCGGGCCCTACCGTGCCGCGCTCATCAGCAAAGGACTGGTCTACTCACCCGAGCACGGCCAGATCGCCTTCACGGTCCCCGGCATGGCTGGATACGTCGACCGCCACCACGAGGACCTCGACGACGGGAGCCCGAGCGTCTGAAGTCGACCAGACGTCTCCTCTCTCAAGGGCTCGGAGTCCGGTCGCGTACGGGACGTCGCAGAACAGTAGGCCTGGGGAGGCATCAAGACGGAGAACCAGGGACGGCCCTGATCTTCCGGCTGGTCTCCTCAGGTGAGCCGAGGTCCGTGCTCGTCACGAGTTCATCCGCCGCCCCCGCCTGGCCGCTCCCCGCCGTCCGCCGCGCGTCCCTTGCTCCTCGACCGCGGAGACGGCACCCTCGGGTGACGGCCCACGGCGAAGGAGACGCATGGACGACGACGGACTCCTGGCTGCGCTGCTGCGGGGACGGCCGGCGACGCTGGCCGACGCGGCGGAGCTGACCCACATCGACGCGGCCGAGGTCGCCGCGGCGATCGAGCGGCTCCGCGGCCGGGGGCTCATGGGCGGCGAGGGCGAGCAGCTCGACTTCCCGGCGCCGATGGAGTGGGCGGCCGCGGCCATCGCCCGGCACACCGAGTCGGCGCGGCGGGCGGGCAGGGAGTCCCTGGACGGGATCGAGCGCGTCGTCGCGGGCCTGCCGATGCTGCTCGGCGCCTGGCGGGTCGGCGAGGACACGTCGGATCCCGTGCCGACCCTCCTCCGCCACGGTCCGCACGCGTCCGAGGACCTCTGGTTCGACCTCGTCCGCCGCGACTCCGGCTCGCTCGTGGCGGTGCTCCCGAACGTGGAGCGTTTCCTCGACCCGCCGACGGAGCGGGCGATCCGCTTCGGGCACGCGCTCGCGGCGAAGGACCGGGTGCGCGTCATCATGCCGGCCGCCGGCGCGCGCGACCCGCGGGTGCTCGCCCGGGTGGAGGCGTACCAGGCGGCGGGCGTCGAGTACCGGCTCCTCGAGAGCCCGCCGAGCTGGTTCTGGGTCGACGGCGACCACCTCGCCGTCCCGTTCGAGTGGGGCGAGACGAAGCCGACCAGCGTGCTCGGCGTGCGCCATGCGGCGCTGGCCGGGCTGGTCGAGTCGTACTTCGAGGTCCTGTGGCGGCAGGCCGCTCCGATCGGCGCCGTCGACCAGAGCTGGCTGCCGCTGCTCCGGCTGATGCGCCAGGGCGTCACGCTCGAGACCGCGTCGCACCGGCTCGGCATGAACCCTCGGACCGGCCGCCGCCGCGTGGCCGCCGCGATGGAGCACTACGGAGTGGCGACGCTCTTCGCGCTCGGCACGGCGTGGGCGGCGGACTCGCGCACCCGCGACGGCGACGCCGGTGCCGGCGAGTCGGTGCTCGTCGATCCGGAGGCGCTCGAGCCGGGAGCGCTGGACGACGGCGAGATCGACCTCGCCGAGACGGTGCCGCGCGATTGAGCCCCCGCGGGACCGAGCCGTGCGGCCGACCCCTCGACGCCTTCGGGTGGCCATGAGGAGTCGGCCGATGCGCCCGCCCGGGCACCTCTCCAGTGTCCGGACGTGACCACGGCGGGGACAAGAGCCTGTAGCGGACACGTCCGCAAGAGGACACCGCACCCGGGAGCGGATCGCCGGCGCTCCCGCTCGGAGGCGGGCGCGTGCCAGGCTTGCCGCATGGATCTCGAGGTGCGGCCGGGGCTCGTCGTCCCCGCATCGGAGCTGCAGTGGCGGTTCTCGCGCTCCTCCGGGCCCGGCGGGCAGCACGTGAACACCTCCGACAGCCGCGTGCAGCTCACCTGGAGCGTCGAGGAGTCGACGGCCCTCTCGGACGAGCAGCGCTCGCGCCTGCTCGAGCGCCTCGGGAGGCGGCTCGTCTCCGGGGCGGTCACCGTCACGGTGGCGCAGGAGCGCTCGCAGCTGCGCAACCGCGAGACGGCCCTCGAGCTGCTCCGCGGGATCATCACCGCGGCCCTCGCGCCTCCCTCCGCCCCGCGGCGCCCGACCCGGCCCACGCGCGGCTCCACCCGCCGCCGGCTCGCCGCGAAGCAGCAGCGCTCCGAGACGAAGCAGCAGCGCCGGCGGCCGCCCGGCGACTGAGCGGAGCCGGGGGTCCGTCCGGCGGGTGCGCCAGGCCGCGGTGCCCCGGTCGCGCCGGACCCGGCTCAGGGAGTGAAGAACGCCTCGATCGCCGCGGTCAGGGCGACCAGGTCGTCCACGTGGGCGAGCTCGCGCGCCGAGTGCATCGAGAGCAGCGGCACTCCCACGTCGACCGTGGAGATGCCGAGCCGGGTCGCGGTCAGCGGGCCGATCGTGGATCCGCACGGCACCGAGTTGTTCGAGACGAACTCCTGGTACCCGACCCCGGCGCGCTCGCAGACGCCCGCCCACAGCGCCGCACCGCGCGCATCCGTCGCGTAGCGCTGCGTCGCGTTGATCTTGAGCAGCGGCCCCTTCCCGGCGACCGGCTGGTTCGACGGGTCGTGCTTCTCGGAGTAGTTGGGGTGCACCGAGTGGCCCGCATCGGCCGAGAGGCACCAGGAGGCGGCGATCGCCCGGGCGCGCTCGTCGACGCCGGCGCCGAGGGCCGTGCCGATGCGCGAGAGGACGTCCTCGAGGAACGGCCCGCTCGCTCCGGACCGGCTCGCCGAGCCGAGCTCCTCGTGGTCGAAGGCGGCGAGCACGCTGATGTGCGCGGGCGGCGCCGCGGGATCGGCGCTCGCCGCGAGGAGCGCGACGAGGCCGGCGTGCACGGAGCTGAGGTCGTCCATCCGCCCGGCGGCGAGGAACATCTCGTCGAGGCCGAAGCGGCGCGGCGCCTGCGTGTCGGCGGTGAGCAGGTCGTAGCCGGCGATGTCGGAGGCGTCGTCGAGCCCGGCGTGCGCGGCGAGCAGCTGGAGCAGGTCGACCTCGGAGGCGTCGCCGATGCCGAACACGGGGACGGTGTGCTTCTGGCGGTCGAGGGTGAGTCCCTCGTTCGCCGTGCGGTCGAGGTGGATCGCGAGCTGCGGGATGCGCAGCAGCGGGCCGGTCCGGAGCAGGCGCGTCGAGCCGTCGCGGGTGACCACGCGCCCGGCCAGCTCGAGCTCGCGGTCGAGCCAGGAGTTGAGCAGCGGGCCGCCGTAGATCTCGACGCCGGCCTGCAGCCAGCCCTTCGAGCCGATCGTCGGCCGGGGCTTGAGCATGAAGCCGGGGGAGTCGGTGTGGGCGCCCAGGATGCGGAAGGGCGTGGTCGCCCCGGAGCCCTCGGGCAGGTGCCAGGCGATGATCGCGCCGTCGCGGACGACGTAGTACCGGCCGGGCTCCGCGGGCCACGCCTGCGTCTCGTCCAGCCCCGTGAATCCGGCTCCCTCGAGGCGCCGCGCCGCCTCGGCGGCCGCGTGGTACGAGGAGGGGGAGGCGGTCAGGAACTCGGCGAAGTCGGCGATGTGGTCGTCACGCGTGGTCATCCCTCCAGTGAAGCACGCGGCGCGGCCGGGACGGAGAGGATGCCGGGGAGCCCCTGCGGCGGCCGTCACGGCCGGGCAGGGGCACCCCGGGGCGGAGGGTCAGCGCCGGGTCAGGTCGACGTCGGCCTCCGCGGCGATCGCCTTGATCAGCGCCGAGGCGTTCTCCCCGCCGAAGCCGGCGGCCATCGCCTCGTCGATGTAGTGGCGGGCCGTCGCGACGCCGGGGACGGGCGCACCGACGCTGTCCGCGTAGGCCTGGATCAGCCCCGCGTCCTTCTGCATCAGCGCGAGGGCGAAGGACGGCGAGTAGTCGCCGGCGACAGCCTGCTCGACCCACTGAGGGCGTCGCACTTCCCCGTTCGAGTCCGCGACGGCCGAGGACGCGGTCATCACGGACGCGGAGTTCGAGTCAGTTGCCGCGGATCTGATGAACATCCGCAGCACGATCGGGTACGTCTCGAGCAACCTCAACCAGCTCGCCCCTCGGTGGCGCCGGCGGGCGAGGGCTGATGCGCAGAAGTTGTGCGCGGGAAGAGGTGCTGAACCGCTCGTCGCCGCGTGAGGAGGGGGCGACGAGCGGTTCAGCGCTGGTCTTTCGGGTGTCGTTAGCGCACGACTCCGTCGATCTCGAAGCTGTCGAAGCTGCCGGCGAGGTACGGGTCGGGGAACTGCGACTTGCCGAGGAAGTTGCCGCTGGTGCGGCCTAGGTCCTTCGGAGCGAGCGGCATGGCGGTGTTCTGCCCGACCTGCACTCCGTTGGCGAAGATCGTTCCCGTCGTCGTGCCGTTCGTATTCGCCTTGAAGGTCACCTTGATGTCGGTCCACTGCCCAGCGGGCATCGTGAAGTTCGTCGAGATCCGTGTCTCCGCTCCATTACCGGAGGTCGTGAGGGCGAGCCCTAGCTTCCCGTCAGTCGACTTCGGCGTGAGGAACACGTACTTCTGGGTGCTGCTGCCGAAGTCGAACAGCCGGCTGAAGGTGGAGATCGAATCGACCTTCACCCTCATCGAGATGGTCAGGTCCTTCGAGCGTGACAGGATGTCCGACGGCAGCTGGGCGAAGGCCCCGTCGCTTCCGTTCAGCCGCAGCACGCTCGCCGTGCCGTCGGTGGAGGTTGCCGCCGTCCCCTTGAGCGCGAGCGCGTTGCCGTTGCCGGAGGCGTCGGGGACGGTGCCGTTCGACGATGAGTCGAAGGTGTAGGTCACCCAGTCGGCCGGGAGCGGCTGCAGGGCTTGAACGGTCACGGACACCGTGTCGGTGGTCGCAAGGACGCCGTCGCTTGCCCGGAGTGCGAACACGTAGCTGCCGGCGGTACTCACCGACGCAGACGTGCGGCGAGCAGTCGGCGACGCGAAGGTCGCGGTGGCACCGGCAGGAGCAGACTGCACGCTCCACTGCGTCGTCAGGGTTCCGTTCGGCGAGCCGAGTCCGTCGTCGGAGGCGGATCCGCTGAGCTGGATCGGATCGAGTCCGAGGGACAGCCCGGCCTGGTCGGGTCCGGCGTTGACGGTCGGCGCCGCATTCGCGCCCGGGGCGGTCGAGACCAGGTGGACGATGTACGTGCTGCCGGCGGGCGCATCGAACGGGACGCGGACCGGCGCGGGAAGCGTTCCCGCGAGAGAGGCGGGCCGGTAGACGTTGACGGTGCGCTGGCGCACGCCGTTCACGATGACCGCGTAGCTGCCCTGCGCGAGGCCGCTGACCTCCGCGATGCCGGAGTGTGCGGTGCCGGTGCGGTTGAGCATGTCCAGGCGCAGGTCGGCGCTGTTCGAGCCGACGATCGCCTGCGAGTAGGCGTCGTTCTCGAGGTCGACCGACAGCTGCTGGGTCACCAGGTTGAGGCGGCGCTGCAGGCCGTCCTTCGGGATGACGGTGGTGGAGTAGGCGTCCCGCGAGACGTCCGCTCCGTATCCGACGACTCCGAAGATCGGGTCATCGGTGACGACGTCGGCGCTGAGGGTCTGCAGGGTGCCCCACAGTCCGAGATCGCTCTCGCCGGTCATGCCCCGCCAGCCGTTGTTCAGCTTGACGTTCGCGCCTCCGCCGACCCCGAGGGTGCCGAGGTTGCCGCGCTCGGCCTGGTACGACCACGATGCGGCTCCGATGTTGGCCGGCGCGTTGCTGATCTGGCCGGAGTTGATGGTCGCGAGTCCTGCGACCTTGCCGGCGTAGTTCAGGCGCTGCAGCTCGGCGCGGCGCGCGGCGGTGATGGCCGTGGTTCCGGTCTCGAGTGCTGCGGTGTGGTTGATGTAGTCGTCCATCGTGTAGCCGGCGAGGGAGGCGCTGTACTGGAACTGCCACCAGTTCTCGCCCGTGATGGTGGTGGGGTCGGAGTACCAGTACCAGACGGGCATGCGTCCGCGGGCGGCCTCCGTCTTGGCGACGATGTCGCGCATGACGCGCAGGGCGTTCGTCTTGTCGTCGTTCACATTGAGCTTGGCGAGGGTGTAGACCGCCTCCTCCCCCGTGTTGTCGTAGCTGTACTCGGAGCCGTAGGGGTAGGCGTTGGAGGAGAAGTTGGCGTACTTGATCGCCATCTTCGCTTCGATGTCGTTGGCCTGCGTGTCCAGTCCCTCGGCGCGCAATGCGGCGATGAGATCGGGTGTCGAGAGCTCACCCATGAGTCCGGTCTCCCAGTTGTAGGCGACGGGTCCCTCGTAGAGCTCCTTGAAGATCCCGTAGGCCGTCGTCAGGTACCACTGAGCGGGGTGGGCGTAGGCGATCGCGGAGGGGTTCTGCTTGGCGATGTTGTACATGCCGAAGAACGTGTTGTAGACGTGCGGGTAGGCGTAGCCGCGGTAGCCGGGCGTGGTGTTCAGGCTGCCGGGCTTCCCCTGCTCCCAGAAGTCGTAGACGGTGTACTTCGGCGCGGCGCTGGGCGACGTGTTCCCCATCAGGTTCTCCCAGACGGCCTTCTGGAGGTAGTCGTCGAGGGCCTTGATCTGGGTGGCGTCGGGCAGGGCGACGAGCTTCTCCGCGAGGAACTGGCCGTGCGGGAGTCCCCAGTCGTCGCCGAGCCCGTAGTAGCCGGCGTACTCGTTGCGGCGGCCCTGAGGGGCGTTCGTCGTGGTGGCGAGGCTGCCGTCGGGGGCGTTCATCATCCAGTCGTCGAAGGTGTAGTTGCGGATGTCGCTCGCGGAGAGTCCGTCGGACGGCTTCCACTGGGTCTTCTCGACCATGAACTTCGCATGCGTGTCGAGGAGTCCCGCGACACTGTCGATCACGGAGAACTGGAGGACGGACTGCCGCGCGGCGCCGGTCTGGTCCGTGTACGAGACGGTGACGTCGTTGGCGCCCAGCTGCGTGCGGTCGAAGGTCATCCCGTAGATCCGGTAGTCGCCGTTGCTCCGGGAGAACGTCACGACGGGGTTCGTGGGCGCTGACCCCTTGAGGTCGTTGCGGTTGCGCGCGGTGACTGACGTGATGGTGCCCTTGATCCGGAACGCCATCTCTGCGCGCCGGTCGATGGGCACGATGAGTCCGGGGACGACCGTGGTGTCGAGCAGCCCTCGATCGAACATCGTCTGCTTGAGTGCTGCGTCGTCATCGACCTTGCCGATGCGATAGGTGTAGCTCTTCGTCGCGCCCGGCGCGATGGCGACACTGGTGGAGCTGAGGTAGCCGCGGTTGGTCTTCTGGATCGCGGTGGAGTGCGGGTAGTAGATGTTGAGGCCCTTGATGTTCGAGCTCTCGTTCGCCGAGTTCCAGGCCCAGGAGGTGTTGCCGACTTCCTCGGTGCGCCAGCGGTCCTGGTACTCGAAGCCGGAGCCGGATGCGGTGTCGGCGGTCATGGCGATGAACGGGCCCTGGCCGCTGGGACGCTCGAGAGTGACGTAGGAGCCGTTCTTACCCACGTAGGAGTGTGTGAGGACCCGGGTCTCGTAGATCGAGTCGCCCTGCCTCCATAGCTCGTTGCCGGGAACGGGGACACCCCAGTCGCCGATGACGAGCTGCGTGGCCGCGGTGTTCTTGACGTCCTGCTTCCAGACCAGGGAGCCGTCGGAGGCGAGAGAGTACGTCTCGGTGACGGTGAAGCCCTTCACGCCTTCCGCGTTGGTGGAGTTCTGGTGGGTGACCGTCACACTGCTCGACGTCGCCGAGACGGTGCGGCCGTCGGCCGACTGGGAGGTCCACGCGGTCTTCCAGGGGTTCGCGCCGACACCGGTGGTCGACACTGCTCCCGTGCCGTTCGCGTAGGAGAACATCAGGTTCCCGAACCACTGGCGGTACTTGCTGTTCGTCTCGCGGGCCTGCTCCGGAGCGCTGTCCGGGTTCATCAGGTATTCGGTGTCGTGTAGGTCGCCGACGATCTTGAGCGACTGCATCGACCCGTCCGCGGCGAAGCTCGCGCGGATCTTGTCGGAGGCGAGCGTGTAGGGGTAGCTGGTGGCGGCGTCGGCGGTCTGGCCGACCACCACCGATCCTGCTGCGGCGATGACGCCGATCGTGAGTGCCGCGAGCAGCCGAGAGGCTCTGCGTGAGAGGAGGGACATGTCCTGCCTTCTTCGTCGAAGTGCGGATGCGGTGACCGGCGGCCGCCGCAGAGGAGCGAGGATCCGCCCGGCGGTGGGAGCTCGCCCGGGAATCAGGAGTGGTTCACGGGAAGCCAGATGCGCATCGACACGGGACCTCGGGATCCCCACGACCGGTACGGGGTGAGCGCCACGGTCAACGGCCGTCGGTGCGGGGTTCGAGGGATTCTGGAGAAGGGCCATTCGTGCTCGTCGCGTTCGGCGACGCTGCCGGCGAGCGTCACACGCCCCTCTCGTGCGATCGGGACCGCTCCGGCGTCCAGGGCGATGTCGTCGACGTGGGCGCCGGCGGGGAGGTCGACGGACTCGAGGCAGAGGATGTCCGGTCCGTGCTGGACGGCGACGGTGCCGCGGGTGGCATCGATCCTCTCGTCGGGCTGCACGAGGACGGGTTCGAAGGGGAGGTCGAGTTCGATCCGGTCGCCGACGCGGAAACGCCGTTCGAAGTGGAGCGTGCCGTGGAACGGTCCGGTCGGCGTCTCGGCAGCATCCCCGTCGGCGGAGACGACGACGACGTCCGCGTTCGTCGCCCAGGTCGGGATCCGCAGCGTCAGAGTCCACGGCTCGACGGGTGTGCGCGTGATGGTCACGGCGACTCGCCCCCGCTCCGGCAGGTCGCTGGAGACCTCCATCGAGACGTCTCCCTGGAGGAGAGCGGCGGAGATCGTGGCGGACGCGTACTGGTGCAGCTGCACACCCTTCGCATCGGTGGTGGCGAGGTAGCCGGACAGCGAGGCGAAGGTGCGGGCGAGGTTGTTGGGGCAGCAGGCGACGTCGAACCACGCCGCCCGCTGACTGGAGTCCGCGCGCTTGGACTGCTCCTCCGGGGAGGACGCGACGCCCGGCTCGCGCCGGTGGAGGGTGTTCGCGTAGAAGAAGGAGCGGCCGTCCTCGGACACGGCGGTGGCGATGATGTTGTGCAGAGTGCGTTCGATCAGGTCCGCGTAGCGCGGGCGGCCGGTGGCGAGCAGCAACCTCCACGAGAGCATGATCGAGCCCACGCCGGCGCAGGTCTCGCAGTACGCGCGGTCGTTGGGTAGCTCGAAGTCGGCGCCGAACGCTTCGTCCTGGTGATGCGAGCCCATTCCACCGGTGATGTAGGTCCGGCGTGCGACTGTGGCCTCCCACTGCCGCTCGACGATCGCGAGCAGCTCGGCGTCATCAGTGTCCACGGCGACGTCGACCACCGCGGACGTGAGGTAGAGGGCGCGCACCGCGTGTCCGCGGAGGACCTTGGCCTCGCGGATCGGGACGTCGTCCTGGAAGTAGGCGCGACCGAACTCGACGTCTTCCAGGCTCTGGTGACCGCGGCGGTCCAAGAACACGCGGGCTTGCTCGAGGTAGCGCTCCTCCCCCGTGGCGCGGGCGAACTCCGTGAGCGCGACCTCGATCTCCGGATGTCCGCAGACCGTCTGGCGGCCGTCCGCCCCGAACTCCGAGCAGATGTGGTCGGCGAGACGGCGCGCGGCCTGCGTGAACCCGTCCTCACCGTGGGTGCGCAGTCGCGCGACCGCGGCCTGGAGGAGGTGTCCGGCGTTGTACAGCTCATGGCCCCACTCGAGGTCGCTGTAACGCTCAGCCTGACCGTGCCGGCCGAAGCGGGTGCCGAGATAGCCGTCGCTCTCCTGCGCACTGACGATGCGGGCGGTGAGAGCGCGGATGATCGATTCGGTCTCCGGGTCCTCACGTCCGGCGGTGTGCCAGCAGAGCCCTTCGAGGGTCTTGTAGACCTCGGAGTCGGCGAACTCGCGTCCGCGACGGCCTTCGGCGAGTCCGCCCCCGACGGCGAGCTCGAAATTGCGCAGCCATCCGGCGCGCTCCAGCCAGCCGAGGTTGTGCTCGAAGGTGGCGGTCGCGTTGACGGCGACCCGACGTCCCCAGAACCCCTCCGGGTCCAGCTGGACCCGGTCGATGGCGAGGGGTGTCAGGGTCCCGGCGGCCGGGTCAACGGGCAGGGCTGGGGAGAAGGTCATGACGGGATCTTTCACGAGTGGCGCGGGACGAGAGGAAGGACGACTGCTACTTGACGCTGCCGACGGCGAGGCCCTCACGCAGCAGCCGGAACGACAGCACGTAGACGGCCAGCAGCGGCAGCGAGGAGATGACCGCGAGAGCCATCAGCCCGGGCCAGTCGATCCCGTACCCCGACGTCTGCTGCGCGATGAGAGCGCTGATCGGGTAGTTGACCGGAGAGAGGAAGAGGTTGATCGCGAAGAGGAACTCGCCCCAGGCGACGAGGAAGATCAGCGAGCCGACCGTCGCCATGCCGTTTCGAACGATCGGGACGACGACGGCGAAGAAGGTGCGCAGCCGACCGGCCCCGTCGATGGAGGCGGCCTCTTCGATGGCGTCGGGCACCGCGGCGAAGAACGGTCGCAGCAGCAGCACGGCCCACGGCAGCAACATCGCCGTATCGGCGAGGACGAGACCGGCGGTGGTGTCCAGAAGACCGAGCCTGCTGAAGATCGCGAACAGAGGGATGATGCTCGCCGTCTGCGGCACCATCTGCAGGAAGATCAGCAGCCCGAGGACGAGACCGGCGACGACGCCGTCGACGCGGCGCAGCGCGTAGGCGAACGGGACGCCGAGCGCGAGCACCAGTGCAGTGGTCCCGAGGGCGATCTGCGCCGACTGGGCGAGCGCCGTCGCGAGGGCGGGGTTCGCGAGCGCCTCCGCATAGGCGTCGAAGGAGGGCGCCGAGAGGATCGCTCCGCCGACCACGTCGCCCTGGCGCTTGAGGGAGGTGAGCACGATCCAGACAAGGGGCAGCCCGTACAGGACGTAGAGCACCACGCGTACGGTGAAGGCGACCGGCTCCCGGGTGCGGGACGGTCGCGCGACGCGGGTCGCAGCGCCGCCTCGCAGGCGGGTCAGGGGGGCGGTGAGGGTGCTCATCAGGACTCGCTCCTGGTCGATCGGACGTAGACGACGGCGAGGACCGCCACGATGGCGAGGGCGATGATGCCCGTCGCGGAACCAAGTCCGTAGTCGTGCTGGACGAAGGCCTGGGAGTAGCTGAGGTAGGGCAGCGTGGACGTCGCGTCTCCGGGGCCGCCGGCGGTCATCACGTAGATGAAGTCGAAGCTGCGGAAGGCGTAGACGACGGTCAGGATCGCCAGGATGACGGCGGTCGGCCGCGCCGCGGGGATGAGGATGCTCCGGATCTCCTGCCAGCGGCTCGCGCCGTCGACCGAGGCCGCCTCGAGGATCTCGGGGTCGATGCCCAGCAGAGCCGACCGGAAGACCAGCGCATTGAAGGGGATGACGGCCCAGGCGTTCACGATCGCGACCGAGAGCAGCGCGAACCTCGCGTCGTAGAGGAAGGGGACGCCCTCCGCCGAGAGGCCGGTCGCCCGCACGAGCGTGTTGACCAGACCCTGATCGGCGAGGAGGAACTTCCAGATGCTGCCGTTCACCACGGGCGGCATGGCCCAGATGAACACCATCATCCCCAGGAGGAAGGCACTGCCCAGCCGGGAGGAACGGAGGGCGATCGCCGCTCCGAGTCCTCCGACGACCCCGACGACCGTGACCAGGACCACGAAGGCCCCGGTGCGCAGCGTGGCGCCGCCGAGGTCGGAGCCCTGGAGCAGCGCGAGGAAGTTCTGCACTCCGACGAACGGCCAGTCCCCGTTGAGGGTTCCGGAGCTGACCTCGCTGACGCTCATCCTCATCAGCAGGTAGATGGGGTAGAGCGACAGCGCCGCGAGCAGCACTCCTCCCGGTGCGGCGAAGCCCAATCGGCCGCCGCCGACACCGGATCGTCTCCGGGTCGTGGTCGAGGTGCTGCTCACGGTCGCTCCGTTCGTCGGTGGTGAGGGACTACTGCGCGAGCAGCGGGGTGAGGGTGGTCATCAGATCGCTCGAGAGCTGTTCGGGTGACCCGTTGCCCGCCACGGCGGCACTCCACGATTCACCGACCGTCTGCAGGACCTTCGCGACGTTCTCCGAGGGGATCGCGGGGTCGGGGGAGGTGTGACCGTTGTCCTGCAGGATCGTCGCGAACTGCGAGAGGACCGGATCGCTCCCGACCTTCTCGTCCGCGGCGGCGTCCGCTCGCGACGGAATGGATCCGAATGCGTCGAGCAGCGTCAGCTGGCCCTTCTTCGAGAAGAACTCCTGCTCGAGGTACTCCTGCGCGAGCTCCTTGTTCTTGGAGAACGCGCCGACGTTCTGCACCTCGCCGCCGAGATACACGGAGCCCTTGTCGCCGACCGGGATCGGGACGACGCCGTACTCGAAGGATGCGTCCTTCTTCGCGGAGGCGATCTGCCAGTTGCCGTTCACCGCGAAGGCCGTGTTGCCGGCCTCGAACTGCTGGAAGGGGACCGTCTGGTCCCAGGTCGCCGCTTCCTTGGTGAGGTACCCCTTCGCGGTCCAGTCCTGGACCATCCCGAAGGCGTCCTCGAGGGGCTCCTGCTCGGGGGTCGTGTAGTCCCAGCCTGCCCGCGAGAGCCACGGGAACGCCTGCCACTCGCCCTCGGAGTTCGCCTTGCCGGTCAGGGTGATCCCGTCCTTGCCGGCTGCCTTCGCGAGGGCCAGGTCGGCCTCGAGCTCGTCGAAGGTGGTCGGGGGCTGCACGCCCAGCTCGGTGAGGATGTCCTGGTTGTACCAGAGGCCGATCAGGTTCACGAAGCCCTGCACGCCCATGACGTCGTCGCCGACCTTCTGCACGACGGCGTCGGGGAACTGCCCGGCGTCGGCGTACTGGTCCCACCACTCGTTCATCGGCTCGATGGCCTTCGCCTCGGTGAGGGTGAAGGTATCGGCGGCGTTGTAGACGACCACATCGGGGCCGGTGCCCGTTCCCGCGGCCTGCACGAGCTTGTTCGTCAGCTGGTCGAACGGAACGTAGACGTTCTCGACCGCGACCCCCTCGTGCGTCGATTCGAAGTCCGACGCGAGCTCCTCGAGTCCGGCGGTCTGGCCGTCGACGGAGTAGTAGTGCCAGACGGTCAAGGTGTCGCCGCCGTTCCCGGCCGAGGCGCCTCCCGCGGACGACGGCGTGCAGCCGCTGAGAAGAAGGGCCGCAGTCGCGGCTGTGACCGCTGCGACGATGCTGATCCGGGTGCTGTGACGCCTCACGACGTGCCTCGCTTTCACTGTCTTCATTGACTCGGCCACCTGGTGCCAGGCATTTCATCGATGAAATCGAGGACCGCTGTCGGCGATAGTAGAGCCGCCGGGCCGCCTCCGTCAATATCCGCGATTCACCCGGTCATATCGCGGTGCGCTGGTCGAGGCGTGCATACTGTGCGCACCAGTTCATCGATGAAACGGAACGGCCATGACCTCGCACCCCGTCCACCGAGCGCACGGCATCGTGCACCCCGCCTTCACGGTCGGGACGATCGATTCGCGGCTCTTCGGATCGTTCGTGGAGCACCTGGGCCGAGGCGTCTACGGCGGCTTGCTCGATCCTTCGCACGAGAGCGCCGACGCCGACGGATTCCGCACCGACGTCCTCGCGCTCGTCGAGGAGCTCGGAGTCACGACCGTCCGCTACCCGGGCGGCAACTTCGTCTCGGCGTACGACTGGCGCGACGGCATCGGTCCGGTCGAGAATCGTCCCGTCCGGCTCGATCCGGCCTGGCACACCGTCGAGCCGAATCGCTTCGGGATCGACGAGTTCGTCCGCTGGTGCCGGGCGGCGCGCGTCGAGCCGATGATGGCGCTGAATCTCGGGACCGACGGAATCCGCTCGGCCCTGCACCTGCTGGAGTACGCGAACCACCCCGGCGGCACGACGCTCTCGGACGAGCGGCGCGCGAACGGCGCCGACGAGGCGCACGACATCCGGCTCTGGTGTATCGGCAACGAGATGGACGGGCCGTGGCAGATCGGCCATCTCAGCGCCGGCGAGTACGGGCGTCTCGCCGCCCGCACCGCCGCCGCCATGCGCGCACTCGACCCCGACCTCGAACTGATCGTCTGCGGCAGCTCGAACGACCGGATGGCCACCTTCGGAGCCTGGGAGCAGGAGGTGCTGCTGCACACGGTCGAGCACGTCGACTTCGTCTCGTGCCACCAGTACTTCCGCTACGACGGCGACCTCTCCGCGTTCCTCGCCTCCGGCGTCGCCATGGACCGCTTCATCACCGCCATCGCCGACACGATCGGACAGGTCCGAGCACAGAGGCGATCAGAGCGTCCGATCGCCATCTCCTTCGACGAGTGGAACGTGTGGGACTTCGTCGCACACGATGAACGAGTCGCCGGAGGGCTCGAATGGGAGGAGGCGCCCCGACTCCTCGAGGACCGCTACACGGCAGCGGACGCCGTCGTCGTGGGCGACATGCTCATCAGCATGATCAACAGAGCCGACATCGTCCGGGCAGCGAGCATGGCTCAGCTGGTGAACGTCATCGGTCCGATCATGACCGAGCCGGACGGCCCCGCCTGGCGGCAGAGCACCTTCTGGCCGTTCGCCCAGGCACGGCGCTCCGCCGGCGCCACCGCGCTCCGGACCGTCGTCGAGGCGGACAGCACGGGAGCGGGCGATGACTCCGCTCCCGTCCTCGCCTTCGCCGCAGCGGCGCACGCCGACGGCTCGCTCGACCTGATGATCGTCAACCGCGCGACCGACGGCGTCACGGACACCACGGTCGACCTCACGTCGTTCCCCACCCTCACGGTGACAGAGGCACTGATCCTCCGACACGAGGACCCCTTCGCGACGAACTCGGCGGAGCTCCCCGACACCGTCACTCCGCGGCCCCTCGCCGTAGCGCTGACCGACGGCGTCCTCTCGCTCCGGATCCCCGCCATCGCCTGGGTGACCGTGCGCCTCTCGCCGACCGTCGACCGTCGACCTGGGATGATCGGGGAACGCTCATGGGAGGGATGATGCCGATGCCGCGATCGCGAACCCGCCCGGTGACCATGGCCGATGTCGGCGCTGCTGCAGGCGTCACCGCTCGCACGGTCTCCAACGTGCTCAGCGGCAACGCCAACGTCAGACCCGAGACCCGCGATCTCGTCCTCAAGGCAGTCCGCGATCTCGGATACCAACTCAACGTCTCCGCGCGCGGACTGCGCACCGGCCAGACCGGGCTCATCACCCTCGCGATCCCGGATCTCGCGATCGAGTACTTCGGCCAGCTCGCGACGGTCATCATGTCGGAGGCCGAGCGGCACAGCTGGACCGTGATCATCCAGCAGACCGGAGCGCGCCGAGACGCCGAGATCGCCGTCCTCTCCGGCTCCAGCCGCCAGCTGTCGGACGGACTGATCTTCCAGCCCCACGCACTCGGCCCCGGAGACGAGAAAGTACTCGTCGGGGACCGCCCACTCGTTCTCCTGGGCGACAGGATCTTCGACGGCCCGGTCGATCACGTGACCATGGCGAACACAGCCGCCGCGGCCACCGCCACGCAGTACCTGATCGACCGCCAACACCGGCGCATCGCCGCGATCGGCAGCAACCCCGCCGGCGGATCCGTCAGCGCCGCAGCACTCCGCTTGGACGGATACCGCGGTGCCCTCGAGGCGAACGCGATCCCGTTCGACCCCGCCCTCGTCGCGGTCGCCACCGAGTGGCACCACGCCGACGGCGCCGTCGCGATGACGCAGCTGCTCGACTCCCGCGTCCCTCTGGACGCCGTCTTCTGCTTCAACGACACCCTGGCCTTCGGGGCACTGCACGCACTGCACGTTCGCGGCATCCGCGTACCGGAGGACATCGCCGTCGTCGGCTTCGACAACGTCACCGCCGCCGCCTACGCGATACCCGCCCTCACCACGATCGATCCCGGCAGCCGCCAGATCGCCAAGACGGCCGTCGACCTCCTCGCTCAGCGCATCCGGAACGGCCCTCCGGCGCACCCGAGCGAGATCGTCGTCGAGCACTCGCTCATCTCCCGCCGCAGCGCGTAGCACAAGCACATTCGTCAGCGACGAGCCGGTCCGCGCCCGAGAACACGTCTGGCTTTGATCGCTGCGACCTTCTCCTTCGTGCCCTCGTACCAGGGAACGGTGCGCAGCAGCGCGGCGCGGGAGCCAGTAGAGAGCATCACGGCGCGGCCGCGGGGCATCGCTCCGAGCTCGTCCACGGTCAGGATCCGTTCGCGCTTCAAGGCGGTCGAGGTCGAGCGGACGCCCTTGTTATAGCTGGCGGAGGTCGTTTCGCGGTCGTAGTCACCGACGAGCTCGGAGACGTTCTGCAGGAAGTCGTTCTCCTTGACGCTGCCGAGGTAGAGGAACGCGTTCGATGCGCTCCACAGCTTCAACATGCCCTCCTTGCCCCGTGCCGCTCATCCAGGCGTCGATCCTCCCGCCCGACGGCAGGCGCGCCTAGCCGCGAAGCCCGCGTCTCTGCGGGACGGAGGCGCCGTCGTTCCCGCGGCGGGACGGCGCTCGTCACTCCTGTGGTGGAAGCGCGCCCGTCACTCCTGCGCGCAAGTCACTCCTGCTCAGCCGCCGCGAGGGCGCGGTCGAGCCAGTCCGCGAGCAGCAGGCGCTCCGCGGGCGTGAGACCAACGAGCTCCGGTGCGAGGGCCCGGACGCCGACGAGGGCGGTGAGCCGCCCGCCGTCGCCGGGGGAGGGCGGGTCGGCGAGGATCCCCGCGAGCACGCTGTCGAGCGCGGCGTCGGCGAGACCGGGGTCGCGGTCGGCGGCGGGGGTGGAGAGCAGGGTGGTGACCACGCCGGTGCCCGCCGCCTGGATGAGGCCGACGGCGCGCTCCTCCGGCACGCGGAGGCGGCCCTCGGCGGCCACTCGCTGCACGCGCGCGGCGAGGACCCGCCGCCCGGAGAGGGCGGCCGGTGATCCGGAGGCGCGACCCGGATCGCTGAGGAGGCGGAAGAGCGCGGGGTTGGCCAGGCCGAACTCCACCTGCGCGGCCCAGCCCGAGCGCAGGTCCTCGACCGGGTCGACGCCGCCGGCGACGGCCGCCTCGACCGTCCGCGCCTTGGAGTCGACCCAGGTGGCCAGCACGTGCTCCGCGACCGCCTCGAGCAGGCCGTCCTTGTCGCCGAAGAGGCGGTAGATCGCCGGGGCCTGCAGCCCGGCCGCCTGGGCGACCGCTCGCGTCGTGACGGCGGCGGGGCCGTCGTCGCGGAGGAGGCCGGCGGCTGCCTCGACGATGCGCAGGCGCGTGTCGGTCGGAGGGGTGGGACTGGTCACGTATCGACGGTAGCGCACTGTTGCTATCAGTGAAATTCCGTGGTTATCTTCCTCGTGGTATCGCTGATACCCCTCATCGGAAGGCTCTCCCCATGATCATCGTGACCGGTGCCACCGGCGCTCTGAACGGCGCCACCGTCGACCACCTCCTCGACACCGTCCCCGCCTCCGGGATCGCCGTCGTCGCCCGCGACGCCTCGAAGGCCGCCCGCTTCGCGGAGCGCGGAGTGGAGGTGCGCGTCGGCGACTACGCCGACCCCGCCTCCCTCCCGGCCGCCTTCGACGGAGCGGATCAGCTGCTCCTCGTCTCCTCGAGCGACCCGCGGGCCGACGCCGTCGCCCTGCACCGCACCGCCGTCGAGGCGGCCGTCGCGGCCGGAGTCGGACGGGTCCTCTACACGAGCCACCAGGGCGCCGCCGCCGACACCCCCTTCGGCCCGGGCCGGGACCACGCGGCGACCGATCGCCTGCTCGCCGAGTCCGGACTCGCCTGGACGTCGCTCCGCAACGGCTTCTACGCGCACAGCCTGGGTCTGTTCCTCGGACCGTGGCGGGAGACCGGCGTGATCGAGGTCCCCTCGGACGGTCGCGTCTCGTGGACGGCCCGCGAGGACGAGTCGGAGGCGGCCGCCCGGCTCCTCCTCTCGGGGAGCCCGCAGGACGGGCCGATCATGCTGACCGCGACGGAGGCTCCGACGTTCGAGGAGATCGCCGGGATCGCGGCCGAGGTCGGCGGGCGGCCCGTCGAGCTGCGCGTCCTCGGCGACGACGAGTGGGTCGCCGCGCGCGTCGCGGCGGGTCAGTCCGAGTTCCTCGTGCGCTTCACCCTCGGGATGCACCGGGCGGCCGAGCGCGGCTTCTTCGCGGGCACCGGCCCCGAGCTCGGGCGCCTCCTCGGACGCGAGCCGCGCAGCGTCCGCGACCTGCTCGAAGCCGGGCAGGCAGCCGTCGCCGGATGACGCCGGGCGGGCCGCCCCGGGCCCGCCCGCGTGACGAGGCGCCGCGCCGTCCGTCGAAGCGCGGCCGAGGCGGCGGCGTCTCGGCGTCAGGGCGGTTTCCCGGCTCCCCCCCGCACGACGACGGGAGCCCGCCGCACCGGTGAGGTGCGACGGGCTCCCGAGGAGTGCCGTGCGTCAGCCGCAGCTGCGCGCGCTGTAGGGCGCGGTGGCCGTGGCCGTGACGGTCTTGCCGCCGACCGTGGCCGTGCCGGTGACCGTCGCCTCGCCCGCGGCGAGCTGCGTCGAGCGCACCGTGAACGCGGCGGAGCCGGAGGCGCCCGGCTTCACGCCGGCGATCGTCTTCACGCCCTCCGGGGTGCTGATCGAGACGTCCATCGGCACCGTGTCTCCGTTCTTGCCGACGACCGTCAGCACGACCTTGCCGGCGACGCAGCGCGACGTGGCGGTCGCGCTCAACTTCAGCGAGGACTGTACGGTGACCGTGACCTGCACCGGCATGCGCGACGCGTCCTGCGCGACGCCCGAGACCGTGAAGGTCCCGGCCGTGGCGTAGGCGGCGGGCGCGACGGCGTCCCAGGCCACGTCGACCGTGCTGGTGCTGCCGGCGGCGGTCGTGATCGTGGCGCGGGGCAGGACCGGCGCGGTGCCGACCGTGGTCGTCGCGGTCAGCGGAGCGACCGAGGCGACGGCCAGGCCGGGGGCGTAGCCCTCGAGCACCTTCTGGTACTCGGAGCGCGTCACCGGGATGACCGTGCCGTGGCGCGGCTTGCCGCCGTCGGCGTTCTGCGGCAGGCCCGTGCGGAGCTTCGCTCCGAGCGGCTGCCAGGAGTCGCCGTTCGCGAGGTCGTCGGTGCCGAACGGGATGTAGTGGTTCGGCCCGTCGTGGTAGTTCGGCTGGTCGATGAAGAGGAACCAGTCGAGGCCGTTCACGTCGCCCTCGTTGGCGGGGAAGACGTTGGGGCCCTCACCGCTGGTGAAGGTCTTCCCGGGCTCGCCGTTGGGCAGGCCCGAGGCCACCTTCTCCTTGACCAGCGACCACTCGTCCGCCGGTCCACCGGTGCCGGGCAGCGAGCCCGAGACGGTGGCCAGCAGGTCGGTGCTCTTCTCCTCGCGGAGGGTCATCGACGCCTCGTCCTTGGTGAAGCGGTAGTAGGTGTCGCCGTCCTTCGCGACCGTCGAGTCGATGGTGCCCTTGCCGGCGCCGCGCTTGACGTCGATCCACGGCTTCGCCTCCGAGAAGGAGGTGAAGTCCTCGGTCGTCGCGTACATCATCTGGTTGTAGGTGACGGAGGCGCGGTCGGCCGTGTTCGTGGTCGGGTACATGTTCGAGGCCCAGAACACGACGTAGGTCTGGAGCTCGTCGTCCCAGTACGCCTCGGGGGCCCAGGTGTTGCCGGCGAAGTCGGTGGAGACCTTGACGTGGCGCTGAGCGGACCAGTTCACCAGGTCGGTCGACTCCCAGACCTCGATGTACTTCGAGCCCGACTTCTGCGCGGTGTCGAAGCCGCCGGGGAGCCCGTCGATCTTCAGGTCGGTGGCGAGCATGAAGAACTTGTCGCCCTCGTGCGAGCGGATGATGAACGGGTCGCGCAGGCCCATCGTCCCCAGGTTCGAGGTGAAGACCGGCTTGCCGCCGTTCAGCGTGTTCCAGCTCAGCGCGTCGTTGCCCTTCGAGGCGGCGAGGCTGATGCGCTCGGCGCCGTCGCCCTCTCCGGTGAAGAACGCCCAGACGTACGCCTCGGTGTCGTCGGTGCCGGCGGGGAGCGGCTGCACCCGGAGGGTGAAGTCGCGGGTCCGGGTGGTGGATCCGCTGGTCGCGGTCGCGCGGACGACCACGTCGATCGCGGGGCTCCCGGTCGCGGGGCGGTCGACGTCGATGGTGCGGGTGCCGGCGGCGCTGCCGTCGCGGACGGTCGCTCCGCTCGGGCTGACGACGCTCCAGGCGATGCTCGAGCCGAGCGTGCCGGTGGTGGGCACCGAGACGTTCGTCCGGATGTCGCCAACGTTCGGGATGGCGATCGCGGCGAGGTCGCGCTGGACCTTCGTCGCGTCGTCCAGCTGCGCGGCGACGCGCACCGTGTAGTCGACCGAGCGGGTCTCGGTGCCGACCCTGTAGGTGGCGGTGAGGGTGGCGGTGGCGTCCGGCTGTCCCGCGGCGGGGCGAGTGACGGTCGCGGTGCCGCCGGTGATCGCGACGGCCGCGCTGTTCGACGTCCAGGTGATGCCGACGCCGCTGGCGGTGGTGGGCACCGTGAAGCCGGCGGTCGCCTCCGTGGGCACCGTGACCGACGCGACGGCGCGGTCGAGGGCCTGCGAGGAGTAGAGCGCCTGCACGGAGCTGCTGCTGAGGGCGCTGTCGTAGACGGCGAAGTCGTCCATCTCGCCGTTCCAGCCCGGGTCGTTGTAGGTCGAGCGCGCGATGTACGCGACGAGCGACGGGCCGAACGAGGAGACGTCGCGGGCGATCGTGCTCTGCGAGATCTGCGCGCCGTTGACGTACACGGTGAGCTTGCCGGTCGAGCCGTCGATGACGGTCGTGTAGAGCGAGAGGCCCGAGGGGGTGCGCGCGCCGACGGTCGGGGTGCCCGTCGCTCCGGCTCCGACCTCGGTGTTGTAGGGAGCGCCCGCGTTGACCGAGTTGGTGACGACCGACTTGGTGTAGCCGGAGAGGTTGCTCGGGTTGAGCAGCCAGTAGCCGGAGGAGAACGAGGCGCCGGAGGCGACGGGCGCTCCGACGAACGCGGCGGCGACGTTGCCGGTCCCGCCCTTGTGGGCGAGCCAGGTCGAGAAGGTCAGGTCCTTCTTGCCGACGAGGCCGGCGGTGGGGATCTCGAGGTAGGGGGCGGCCGCGGCGGATCCGCCGGGGAGGCTGATGAGCCCGTTGCGGAACTGGGCCCCGGAGCCGCGCAGCGTCGCGCTGTAGCCGTTGCCGCTGGTGTCGGCGACCGTGGTGCCGGTGGGGGCGGTGTCGAACGTGTAGTGGAGGAGCGGGGTCTCGGTGGCTCCGAAGGCGGAGCTGGGGACCGTGGCGCCGAGCAGCGCCGTGGCGGCGACGGTCGCGACCGCCAGAGCGGTCCTCACCGCCGATCGTGATCGTCTCATGCAGATAGGCCCTCGTGATCGGGTGCGGCGTCGAGGCACGATCCGCAGGGCCGCGGAGGTGTGCGTCTTCGCACGGGATGTGAAAGTGAACATCCTAGATCGCGGTACCGGATCCTGACCAGACCCCGGGAGAGGTCTGCGGGCTCGTGCAGAACGCCCGCCGAGAGCGCGATCCCTCGCCCGCCGACGCACAGGCCCTCCTCTCCGCCGACGTTCTGCAGGAGCCGGCCGGGTGGCACGATGTCCGCATGGCCTCCGACCGCCCCGTCCTGCTCGTCGTCGACGTCGCCGACGGCGGCCGCGAGGATCCCGAGTTCGAGATCGAGCTGCAGCTGCTGACCGCGAGCGTCGTCTCGGCCGCCACCGCCGCGGGCTTCGTGGTCGACCGCGTCCCGGCCGAGCAGGCCGGCGCCGCCGAGCTCGAGCGCCGGCTCGCCGCCGCCGACGCCGTCGTGGTCACAGGGGGCGAGGACGTCGACCCGTCCCTCTACGGCGGCCGGCCCGACGACCCGCACCGCGGCCAGTCCTTCCCCGCCGCCGACCGCGCGCAGATCGCGCTCGTCCGCCGTGCCGTCGAGACGCGGACCCCGCTGGTCGGGATCTGCCGCGGGATGCAGCTGGTCAACGTCGCTCTCGGCGGCGACCTCGTGCAGCACCTGCCCGGCGCCGGTCACGTCGGCCGGTCGGTCCCCGGCGAGCACCTGTCCGGGATGGTTGACCACCGCGTGGCGCTCGAGCCGGGCAGCGCCCTCGCTCGCATCCTCGGCGCCGCCGAGCTCGACGTCCGCAGCTCCCACCACCAGGCCGTCGACCGTCCCGGCGAGGGCCTCGTCGTGGTCGGCCGCGCCGACGACGGCACCGTCGAGGCCCTCGAGCACGAGTCCGCGCCGCTCTGGTGCGTGCAGTGGCACCCGGAGGACGCGGGCTCGCGCGGCACCGTGCTCACGGACCTGCTCGAGGCGGCGCTCGCGGCGACCGCTACTTGATCGACCCGCGCATCACTCCGCTGACCACCCAGCGCTGCGCGAAGAGGTACACGATCAGCAGCGGCGCCATCGCCATCAGGTAGGACGCGAAGGCGACGGTGTAGTTCGTGTTGAACTGCCCCTGGAAGACGTACTCGGCCAGCGGCAGGGTGCGGGCGGACGGGTCCGAGAGCACCACGAGCGGCAGGATGAAGTCGTTCCACGCCCACACGCAGGTCAGGATCCCGACGGTCGCGTTCATCGGGCCGAGCAGCGGGAAGATCACCTGCCAGTAGGTCCGCCAGGTCGAGGCGCCGTCGGTGCGCGCCGCCTCCTCGAGCTCGATGGGGATCGAGCGGATGAAGGCGGTGTAGATGAACGTGTTGATCGAGAGCCCGAACACGGCGTAGAGCAGGATCAGCCCGGCCTGGTTGTCCAGGCCCAGCAGGGCCGTCTCCTTCACCACCGGCAGCATGATGATCGGGAACGGCACGAAGACCGCGGCGAGCAGGTAGAAGTAGACGCCCTTGAAGAACGGCCTGTGCATGTTCCGGGCGACCGCGTAGGCGACCATCGAGTTCGAGAACAGCGTCAGCACGACGGCTCCGACCGTGATCAGCGCGGTGTTCACGAAGGCCTGGGGGAAGCGGGTCGCCGTCCACGCCTCGGCGAAGTTGCCCCACGAGATCGAGGTCGGAAGCTCGAACCCGGTGCCGCCGAGCTGGTCGGGCGTCTTCAGCGCGGTCACGACGGCGAAGTAGAGCGGCAGGAGGATCGTCAGCGAGCAGACCGCGATGAGCGCGGTCGCCCACCAGTTGATCCGGTATGTGTCGCGGGAGGGCCGGCGCCGCCCCTCGGGCTCGCCGAGGGCGATCGCGGTCGTGGGGGTGATGGTCGATGTCATCAGAACGACGCCTCTCTGCGGCTGAGGACTCGGAACTGGATCAGCGAGACCACGATGATGATGAGGAAGTAGAGGACGGCGTTGGCCGTCTGATAGGCGTACTCGCCGCCCTGGAAGCCGCCGCGGTAGATCAGCAGAGTGATCGACTCCGTCGAGGTGCCGGGACCGCCGTTGGTGAGGGCGATGATGTGGTCGAACACCTGGAGGAAGTTCTTCATCGAGATGACCATGTTGATCGTGAAGAAGGAGGCGATCAGCGGGAACGTGATCGAGGTGAACTGCCGCCACCTCCCCGCTCCGTCGAGCGAGGTCGCCTCGTAGAGCTCGCCCGGGATGGTCTGGAGTCCGGCGAGGTAGATGATGATCGAGAAGGCCGAGGCCTGCCAGACCGCCAGCACCACGATCGCCACCCACGCCCAGTCGGCGTTCGCGAGGATGTTCTCGCCGATCACCGGGATCGCGCCGAGGATCTGCGGCAGCGAGTTCGCGAAGAGGTACTGGAACACGTAGCCGATGACCAGGGTCGAGAGCACATAGGGGATGAAGTAGATCCCGCGGAACGCCGTCTGGAACCTGATCCGCGCGTTGAGGGCGACGGCGATGGCGAGCGAGATCACGTTCACCAGCACGGTCGCCACGATCGCGAAGCCGAAGGTGAACCCGTAGGCCTTCCAGACGCGGTCGTCCTGGAGGAGCGCGAGGTAGTTCGAGGCGCCGATCAGATCCCACGAGCCGTAGCCCGCGTAGTCCGTGAAGCTGAAGAAGATTCCGGTGAGGACCGGGACCGTGTGGAGCACGAAGAAGAGCAGGACGGCGGGGACCGTCATCCAGTAGAAGGTCTTCGAGGTGCGGCCGATGGTGCGCTTGCGGCGCGCGGGCGGCGGAGGAGTGGTCGCCACCGCCTGCGCGGCGGCCGTCGTGGTCGTGGTCATGGGGTCACTTCCTGGTCGTGCGTGCCGCGACTTTGCGCCACTCACTGTCGAGGGTCCGGAGCGCCGCGTCGGCGTCCCCGCTGGCGAGGAACGCCTGGAGCGTAGGGTTGAGCGGGATGCTCGCGGGGATCTGGTGGTCGACGAAGCCGATCAGCCGTCCCTGCTCGAAGTAGGGCTGCAGCTCGGCCAGCGTGGGGTCCGAGTTGGGTGCGGCGCCGACCAGCGGCGAGAAGGCGGCCTGGCTCGCGACGTACGGCTCGACGACTCCGGGGGTCAGCAGGAAGTCGACGAAGCGGCGGGCCGCGTCGAGCTTCGGAGTGCCGCGGCCGATGGCGACGGCCACGTCGACGCCCGAGGTGACCCGCGTGTCCGCCGGGTCGTCGAGCACCGGGTAGGGGAAGACGCCGAGATCGATGTCGGGGTTGTTCGTGCGCACCGGGTTGATCGCCCAGATGCCCTGCGGGTACATGGCCGCCTCGCCCGCGGCGAAGGCCTGGTTGCCGTCGTCGTAGCCGCGGCCGAACGAGCCCTCCTGCGTGTACGAGAAGAGCTGCCCGAGCCGCTCCATCGTCGTCGCGTAGTCCTTCGAGAACGAGACGGGGGAGTCGGGGCCGAGCGCCGCTCCCTCCTCGCGCATCGCGTCGAAGAAGCCGTCCGGCTGCAGCTGCCCGCCGAGTGCGTTGAAGGCGGGGGCGCCGGTCCAGTTGTCGAGCAGGGCGCCGTAGAAGGGAGTGATCCCGGCGGCGGTGAGCGTCTCGCAGACGGCGATCAGCTCGTCCCAGGTGGTCGGCACCTCGATCCCGTTCTCGGCGAAGATCGTGCGGTTGTAGAGGATCCCATCCGCGTTGTTCGCGAAGGCGAGCGCGTTCACCTCCTTCCCCTCGAAGCTGCCGAGGGCGGCGAGGATGTCGAGGGCCGCCGGGTTCACCCGCTCGACGAGCTCGTCGCCGGTGAAGTCGTGGAACACGCCGGCCTTCGCGAGGTCGGCGTAGTAGCCGCTGCCGTTCAGGGTCAGCACGTCCGGCACCTTGTCCTTGACGAGCAGGGTGCGGATGGCCGTGTCGGGGTCGGGCACGTTGTTGGCGATGACCCGGATGTCCGGGTTGGCCGCCTCGAACTCGCGGATGATCCGCGCGAAGTCCTCCACCGCCTCCGCCTTGAACTGGAAGAAGTCGAGCGTGGTCACTCCGTCGCCGGCGCCGGGGGAGGCGCAGGAGGCGAGGGCCGCGGCGGACACCGCGGCGAGCGGCACCGAGAGGAACAGCCGCCGGGAGAACCCGGGGGGATGCGGATGAGCGGACATGCGGCGCCTCCTTGCGCGTGGGGACAGGTCTCAGGGCGCGCTCGACCGCGGAGGGCGGTGCGAGAGCAGGTGCGGCGGCGGGGGAGCGGGTCGGCTCCGGCGCCGGGAGGGCGGGTCAGAGGGCGGTGAGCACGAGCACGACGAGCTGCTCCGGATCGAGGACGGGGGCCTGGAGCCCGACGGTGCCCAGCACGCGGCCGCGGAGCGCGGTCCCGTGCTCGGCCCAGCCGAGCGGCGACTGCCCGGGGCCGCCGAGCGGCGACGTGACCGGGGCGAGCGCCACGGAGTAGGTGCGCTCCGGGTCCAGGCCCGGGAGCGTGATCCGGCCGGGCGGGTAGGTCTCGCCGGTGCGGAGCTGGGCGAAGGTGAAGAGGGCGGCGGAGCGGTCGGCGGCGACGACTCCGGAGAGCGAGGCGGCGTCGTCGGCGAGGTCGGCGCGCACGACCGTCCCGGTGTGCAGCAGCGCCCGGTGCTCGCGGTGGAAGGCGACCCAGGCGGTCAGCTCCTCCTCGACGGCGGGGGCGAGATCCGAGACGTCCCACTCGATGCCGAGGTGGCCGGGCAGCGCGGTGCCGGCGCGGAAGGCGAGCGAGTGGGTGCGCTGCGTCGAGTGCGACCGCGGCCCTCCGATGTGCTGCCCCATCAGCTCGGGCGGCACCACCAGCTGGGTGAAGGGCTGGATGGTCTGCCGCTCGAGCGGGTCGATGCAGTCGCTCGTCCAGATGCGGTCGGTGCGGGCGAGGATCCCGAGGTCGACGCGGGCGCCCCCGGAGGCGCACGACTCGATCTCGACGCCGGGATGCCGGGAGCGCAGCTCGTCGAGCAGGCGGTAGAGCGCGAGCACGTTCTCGTGGACGGCGGAGCGGCCGGTGGCGGGCGAGACCGCCTCGATCACGTCGCGGTTGTGGTCCCACTTGAGGTACGCGATCGGGTACTCGGTCAGCAGCGCGTCGAGGGCGCCGAGCACGTGCTCGAACGCGCCGCGCTGCGAGAGGTCGAGGACCTGCTGCTGCCGCCCCGAGGCCGGGAGATGGCCGGCCGGGCCGAGGATCCACTCCGGGTGCGCGCGGGCCAGATCGGAGTCGGGGCTGATCATCTCGGGCTCCACCCAGAGGCCGAACTGCATGCCCAGGCCGGTGACGACGTCCGTCAGCGGAGTGAGGCCCTCCGGCCAGACCGAAGGGTCGACGGTCCAGTCGCCGAGCGCCGCGGTGTCGTCGCGGCGGCCGAGGAACCAGCCGTCGTCGAGCACGAAGCGCTCGACCCCGATCCGCGCGGCCCGCTCGGCCAGGGCGGTGAGGCGAGCGAGGTCGTGGTCGAAGTAGACGGCCTCCCAGGTGTTGAGGGTGACGGGCCGCGGAGCGACGGGGTGCTGCGGGCGGGCGCGGAGCGACGCGTGGAACCGGGCCTGCAGAGCGCTGAGCCCGTCGCCCCAGGAGCCGTAGGCGACCGGGGTCTCGTAGCTCTCGCCCTGCGCGAGCTCGATCTCGGCGGGCCGCAGCAGCTCGCCGGCCGCGAGGAGCGAGACGCCCTCGACGGTGCGCTCGGCGCGGAGCGAGGTGTCGCCGCTCCAGCCGAGGTGGACGCCGTGCACGAGCCCGCGCTCCCAGCCGAAGCCGGGCGTGCCCGCGGCGAGGAGGAGGGTCGCGTCGGCGCCGGGGCGGCCGCGGCGGGTGCGGCGGGTGTGCTCGCCGATGGTCAGCGGGCGGCGCTGCGGGTGGCGCTCGCGGAGGTGGTGCCCGGTGGTGTCGAGGATCTCGCGCGCGGTCGCGGGGAGCGGGAAGCCGAGCTCGAAGCGCTCGAGGCGGAACGGGCGGGCGTCGAGGTTCTCGACCCGGGCGCGCTGGGTGAGCAGGCCGGCCGCGTCGACCTCGAGGTCCACGGTCAGGCGCACGCCCGCGCCGGTGGCGACGGTCCGGAGGGCGGAGCCGAGCGCCTCGATGCTCTCGACCTCGAACCGCTCCGACGCGGCCGCGCGCTCGTGGGTGCCCTCGAAGGTGGGGGCGTGCTGCCAGCCGTCGGCCTCGACGGCGACGAGGCCGAACGGCGCGAAGGCGTCGAGCCCGCCCGAGACGCGCTGGGGGAGGGCGGCGTCTGCCAGGGCGGATAGTTCGGCGGCGGAAAGATCTCCGAGCGCGGCGCCCCAGTGCGCGATAGTGGGGAAGGTGACGAGGCGGGCGTCGACGACGACGCTGGTGCCCCCGTCCTGCAAGTGGAAGAGGCGCGATTCCCGGCCGGAGAGGGTCACGGAGTCGTTCGTGGGGGCGATGCTGCGGTGCATGGCTTATTTCTAGAGCAGAAGTAATAGGGGTGTCAAGAGCGGCAGGAGTGGCCGGATCCGTTCCTGGTTCGGCGCAGTGCCGGTAGCTTTCTACCAGGCCGGAAAGAAGGAGCCCCGTGACCGACACCATCGTCGCCGAGGACGCCTCCGGGAGCTCCTCCGAGCTCCTGGCGCGCGAGGTCCTGATCCACGGTCCCGTCTCGCGGGCCGAGCTCGGCCGCCGCCTCGGCCTCTCGCCCGCCAGCCTGACCCGGCTCGCGCGCCCGTTCCTCGACGGCGGCCTGGTCGTCGAGGGCCCCGAGCAGAGCACCGGAGTCGGCCGCCCCGCCCGACCGCTCGACATCCGCGCCGACGCGCTGAGCTTCGCGGGCGTGAAGATCACCGGCACCGAGGTCCTCGCCGTCCGCACCGACCTGCGCGCGCGGACCGAGCGGGAGCTGGTCCGCCCGCTGCCGGGCACGGAGCCCGCCGACGTGATCGCCGCGATCGTCTCGGTCGTCGACGAGCTCGGCGGCCCCTCCGCCTTCGCCGGCCTGGGCGTGACGCTCGGCGGGAGCATCGCCGCCGACGGCCGGGTGAGCCGCGCGCCGTTCCTCGGCTGGCGCGACGTCGACCTCGCCGCTCCGCTCTCCGCCGCCCTCGGGCTGCCGGTCGCCCTCGAGAACGACGTGGTCGCGCTCACGGGCGCCGAGCACTGGTTCGGGCGCGGCCGCGGCATCCCGCACTTCGCGGTGCTCACGGTCGGCGCGGGCGTCGGCTACGGACTGGTGGTGCACGACCGGGTGGTCGCGCCCCCGGAGGCGGGGCTCGGCCTGGGCGGCCACTACCCGCTGGATCCCACCGGCCCCGTCTGCGAGGTCGGCCACCGCGGCTGCTCGACCGCGATGCTCAGCCTGCCCTCGCTCCTCCGCCAGCTCTTCGTCGCCACCGGCCGCGAGCTGACCCTGGCCGAGGGCTTCGCCGCCGCTCGCGCGGGCGACCCCGGTGCCGAGCGCATCCTCGCCGACTCCGGCAACGCGCTCGGGACGATGATCGCCGCGATCGGCAACCTCTCGATGTCCGGCACGGTGATCCTGGCCGGGGAGGGTGTCGCCCTCTACTCGGAGCAGGCCGCGGTGGTGGACGCCGCGATCGCGGCCACGCGCGACCCGGACGCTCCGCCCCTGGCGCTGCTCGTCGACGACGGCGGGCTCGTGGAGTGGGCGCGCGGCGCGGCGGCCGTCGCGATCCAGCGGCTGCTGCCGCGGATCGCGCTCGGGACGCTGGGGTAGCGGGGCTCTGCGGCGCGCGGGCGCTCGGGGTGCCGGGTCTCGGCGCCCAGTGTGCCGTCGGCACGCTCGCCCGGCGGGTCTCAGCGCCGCGCGGAGACTCGGGATGTCGGCTCGGCGGGTGTCCGCTCCGGGCGGGTGCTGGGACGCCGGCCTCGCGGGCTAGGCGCCGAGCGCCGAGCCGGGCAGGTCGCGCTGCAGGCCGTCGACGATCCGGCCGAACGCCGCGATCGCCTGGTCGTCGCCCAGACGGCCGGAGTCGACTCCTCCGGCGATGCGCAGGACCTCGGCCCGGCGCTCCGCCCGCTCCACCGCGTCGAGCCCGGAGGCCCCGATCGCTGCGGATGCGCGCACTCGCGCGACGATCGTGCCGACGTGCCATCTGCCGCGTGCCATCTGTCTCCTCCTGAAATCCCCGCCTCTCTTCGGAGCGGACGCACACCCGAATGGGTGCGCGTCCCCCGTCCTCACCCCCGTCGCTCCGGCGATGCGTCACGAACGGTCGTCATCCGGCCGCCGTGGCGACCGTTCGTGACGCATCGATCGAGCTGGGGAGGCGGAGCGCCCGCTCGCGGAGAGGGGTCCGGGGCGCCAGACTGACGGCGAGCGGAGGGAGGCACGATGCGACGCCTCCGCGCCCTCGCCGCCGCGCTGCTCCTCCTGCCCGCCCTCGCGGCCTGCGCGCCGGGAGGCGCGACGGGCGCCCCGAGCGGCACCGCGGCGGCCACCGTGGCTGCGACCACCGCGGCTGCGATCACCGCCACCCCGGCTCAGGCCACCCCCGATCCGGCCCGCTCCTCCGCCCCGGCTCCCGGGGTCACCGTCTCTGTCCAGCAGAACCGCTCCGACATCGCCGGCGGCACCATGGTCTTCGAGGTCCACAACGGCAGCGGCGCCCCGATCGAGGTCACCGCGGCCCGCCTCGTGGACCCGCGCCTCGCCGTCCCGCTCACCTGGACCGGCGGCACGGGCGTCCCCGACGGGACCTCGCGAGACCTCCGCGTCGACGTGCCCGAGCCCGCCTGCCCTGCCGCGGAGGCGCCCGCTGCGCTCGAGGTCGTCCTCGCCATCGACGGCCACGGCGAGCGCGCGTACCCCGCCGACGACCCGTTCTCGTTCGTCGACGCTCTCGCCCGGTCCGGATGCTTCGCCCGCACCGTCGACGCCGACCTCGCCCTGCGGATCGACACGTCCGGAGGCGCCGCGCACGAGCCGGCGCGCCTCACGATCACCGCCGACGTCCGGGGCACCCCCCTCGTGCTCCGCAGCGTCGACGCCACGATCCTGCTGCAGCCGCCCGACGCCGCCGACGCCTGGACCCTCGACCGCTCCGTGCCCGCCGGGACCCTCGACTCCGTGGTCCTGGACGCCGTCCCCACCCGCTGCGACACCCACGCGCTCGCCGAGGACAAGGTCGGCACGCGCCTGCCGGTCACCGTCGAGACCGCGGGCCGGCAGGGCACCGTCGTCGTCGCCGCGACCCCCGAGCAGAAGGGCGAGCTCTACGCGTTCATCACCGCGTACTGCGCGTCCTGAGCAGGGAGGCGGGGGTCCGGGGGTGCGGACGTACCCGCAGACGCGCCTCGCCGTGCACCTCGGCCGTCACTCGCCGCCGCTCGCCCGCATCGGCAGGTTGCGCCGTCGGCCGCGCCGAGCCGGTCCCGCCCGCCGTGGGACGAGCCCGGCCTGCCCCGCCCGGCTCGGCTCGGCTCAGCCCGCTCGACTCAGCTCAGCCCGGTTCAGCGCCCCGCTCCGCTGTGCGCGCCCCAGCCGCGCCCGTCCGCTTCACGCCGGCGCCGTGCTCAGCGCCTGCAGCCCCGTCACCCGCAGCAGGTCGAGCCGCGCCTCGTCCTCGCTGCCCGGCGCCACCGTGTAGACGACGATCCGCAGGTCGGTGCCCGGAGCCGTGAGCACGTCGCAGTCGATCGTGATCGGTCCGACGGGCGTCCGCGTCACCGTCTTCCGGCTCGCGCGGTGCTCGGCGATGCGCGCCTCCGCCCAGCGCCGCTCGAACTCGGGCGACTCCTCCCGCAGCCGGGCGACGAGGGCGGCGAGCGCCGGATCGCGCGGGTAGCGCCCGGTCGCCGGGCGCAGGTCGGCCGCGAGGTCGCTCGCGAAGTCCTCCTCGTGCTGCGCGTCGAACTCGGTGCCCGCGTGTCCGGAGGTGAAGTGCCGCCAGACGAGGTTCCGCTCCAGCCCGGTGTACACCGAGGGGTCGCCGTTCAAGGCGGCCCAGAGCGGGTTCCACAGCAGGATGTCGTGGGCCGCCGTGAACACCGCGAGCGGCACGTCGCCCAGGCGGTCGACGATCCGCTGCACGCCCGGGCTCACGTGCTGCGGCACGACGCCCGGCGAGGGGACGGCGGCACCGGCGACCCGGTAGAGGTGGTCGCGCTCGCTGTCCGTGAGCCGGAGCGCCACCGCGAGCGAGCGGAGCATCGACGGCGACGGGTTCCGCGCGCGTCCCTGCTCGAGCCGCACCAGGTAGTCGACGCTCACTCCCGAGAGCGCCGCCAGCTCCTCGCGGCGCAGGCCCGTGGCGCGGCGGCCCGAGCCCGCGGGCAGGCCGACGTCGGCGGGACGGATGCGGTCGCGCCACGAGCGCAGCACCGTGGCGAACTCCTCCATGCCGCCCATCCTCCTCCGCCCGCCGTCGCCGAGCCAGGTACTGCCGGTCCCCCCGTCGAGCGCGGCCTGGTCGAGGCCCGACCACCCTCGCAGGATGGGCGCATGACCACGACACTCATCACCGGAGCGAACCGCTCCCTCGGCCTCGAGACCGCCCGCCGACTCCTCGAGGCGGGCCACACCGTCTACGCCGGCATGCGCGACACCGCCGACGGCGACGCCGCCCGCGCGCTCGGCGCCCACCCCGTCCGCCTCGACGTCACCGATCAGGCGAGCGTCGACTCCGCGATCGCCTCCCTGCCCGGGCTCGACGTGCTCGTCAACAACGCCGGCGTGCTCGGCACCTCGTTCGGCGTCGACGACCTCACCCCGGAGGCGATGGCGGGCGTCCTCGAGACGAACGTCATCGGCATCCTGCGCGTCACGCAGGCCGCGCTCCCGCTGCTGCGGGCCTCCGCGGCCCCGGTCGTCGTGAACGTGGCGTCCGGAGTCGGCTGGCCGCGCTGGCTGAGCACCGAGGGCCACGACGAGTTCCCCATCACCGCGATCCCGTACGCGGCATCGAAGGCGGCGGTCGTCGCGCTCACCGTGCAGTACGCGAAGAACCTGCCGGCGATGCGGATCAACGCGAGCGACCCCGGCTACACTGCGACCGACTTCAACGGACACGGCGGGCACCAGACCGTCACCGAGGGCACGGACGCGACCGTCGCGCTCGCCCTGCTCGGCTCCGACGGGCCGACGGGCGAGTTCCACGACCGGCGCGGGCGCATCGAGTACTGAGCGGCGGGGAGGGCGGGCGCGACCGGCCGGACACCGGCCCGGACCCGGCAGGCGTCCACGTGCCCGTTCGAGGAGCCGCTGCCCCGAGCGCGGCGTGCGTCCACGTGCGCGTTCGAGCAGATCCCGCCCCGACCCTACGTGCGTCCGCGCACGCCCGAGACGCGGTGAGGTCCCCGAACCCGCCCTCGGCGCACCGGCCAGCACATGGTGATGAGGTGTCCTGTCTGCGCGGTCACCGGTCCTCGGTGCTGGGCTGTGAGTGACGGCCGGAGCCGGGACGCTGCCCACCGCGTGACAGAGGGCCGGATGAACCGCCGGCCCGACGGTGCGTGCTCGCTCCGGTGCGCCTACCGACTCACCGCGTCTCGTGTCAGCTCTGCAGCTCGACCCCCCAGTTCGTCCTCTGGACGTCGGCGTCGAGCCCGCGCAGCTCGCGCGCCACGGCGTCCGCCTGCTCGCGCAGCTCCCGCACCGGCAGCGCGGGCAGGCGGCGCAGCTCGCTCCGGAGCTGGCGGTAGCCGCGCTCGCCGGCGGCCGCGTCGGCCGCGCGGGTCAGGAGGCTGTGCCGGGCGCGCAGGGCCTCGCGCCGGGCGAGCGCCGCGGTCAGCACCTCGCCGGTGGGAGTGGTCGCCGTCGCGTTGGTGAGGTTGATCGCCGTGACCAGCCGCTCGAGCTCGCCCAGTGCGCGCGTGCAATCGGCGAGCAGCTCGGCCGGGTCCTCGGTCGGCTCCTCTCCCTCCTGGTAGGAGGCGTTCGCGACGATCCGCGACTGGAGGGCCTCGATCCGCTTCTGCAGGTCGGCCCGCTCGAGGAGTGCTTCGGCGAGAGTCATGCGACCAGGCAAGCACACATCGACGCGACCCGCGCCCCTAGGCTGCGACCGTGCCGCTGCAGAACCATCCCGGAGACGTCGAGTTCCCCGTCCGACCCCGGCTGCGCTACGCGCGGGCGGCCGATGCGCACCGGCGCGGTCAGGGCGCCGGACGCCGCGCGCTCCTGGTGACCGCCTTCGCGGCTCCGGTGGGCCTGATCGGCTTCGCGTGGGGGCTCGCGCTCGGCGGCGGCGAGAGCGTCGTCGCGTTCACGGCGTTCGCGTTCGCTCTGGCCTTCGGGCTGCTCGCCGCCACGGTCGGCTTCCAGCAGTGGGATGCGCGCGCGCCGCGCCGCGAGCAGCTCGCGTACCTCGGCGCGGCCGGCTCGCCGACCCCGTCCCTCCGCCAGCAGCAGCTGCTCGCGCTCGACGCGGTCAGCGACTTCTCGTTCGCCGGCTGGAACTCCTCCCTCGCGTTCCAGCCCTCGTGGGCCGAGCTCCCGGAGGAGCTGCGGCGCCGCTACGCCGACGGAGCGAAGGGAGCGCCGTGGCAGCAGCTGCCGCTGCATCCGCTCGTCGAGCACCGGGTCGCGCTCGACCGCGACTTCCGCATCGCCTCGGCCGACGACGTCGAGCTGCTGGTCGCCGACGTGCTCACCCGCGGGCCGCTCTCGATCCGCTTCGCCGAGGTCTCGGCCTCCGCCGACGCCGAGCGGATGCGCTCCCGGGTCGCCGCGCTCACCGGCGGCAGCGAGTTCCACCTCCTCGAGCTCGCCCAGGCGGTCGACGGGCGTCCGCCGCTCCTCCTGCTCGCGGGCGACGCCGAGCGCACGATCGGCGCGATCCGCTACGCCTACGTCGCCGGCTACCTCCCGGCGGCGCGCGCCTGGGAGCTGCTGGCCGCGGTCGGCGACCGCGTCTTCGAGCGCTACTCCGGCTGGGACGCCTACTGGGCCGACGCGGCCCTCGCCATCGCCTTCCGCACCGACTCGCTCGGCGCAGTGCAGCACCACCACCGTCTGCGCGCGGAGCTCGCGGCGTCGGGGTGGCCGGCGGCGGCGGTGCCGTACCCGGGCTGAGCGCGGCTGCGGAGACGGTGCCTCCGAGCCGGAGCGTCCGGACCGGAGGCGCGCAAACGAGGTGACCTCCGTCGCCGACCGTGCCCACCGACCCTGCGAGCGCTGCGGCCCCGGGGTCAGCCCAGCTTCGAGGCGGGCACCGTCTCGAGGTGGAGCAGGTCGCGGCGCAGGCGCTGCGAGCGGACGTAGCTGCTCAGCACGTGCTCGGGCGAGGGCGGGGAGTCGCTCCCGCCGAGGAGGGCGCGCGCGGTCGTGAGGCGTGCGCGGCGGATCTCGTCGAACACGGTGGTGCCGTTCCGCGCGAAGGTGCGCTGCAGCGTCCGCTTCGGGACGCCGAGGCGCTCGCAGATCTCCTGGACCGAGAGGCGGGGGTCGGTGGACATCGCGGCGATCAGGGCGAGGGCGCGCGTGTAGACGTCCTCGCTGCTCTCGCGCGGCAGCGAGGTCGCCAGCACAGCGCCCGCCAGCTGCTCGACGGCGGCCCGCACCAGGGGGAAGGCGGGGGAGTCGGCGTCGAGGGTGGAGCCGAAGGTCGCGTTGACGGTCGAGAGCAGGATGCCGCGGCTGGCCGCGTCGGCCTCGGTGACGACGGCGCCACGGTCGGCCGAGTCGACCAGGCCCAGCAGCGGGCGGTCAAGGGCGATCTCGGTGCGGGCGCTCGGGGTGTCGGTCACGATCGTGAACGGGGAGTCGCAGTGGAGGAAGGCGATGTCGCCCGGCGCGACGCGGACCTCGAGTGCCGCCGGATCGTCCGGCTGGATCACGAGCGCGCCCTCGAGCGGGATGATCAGGCGGACGCCCGGGCCGATGGCGGAGGTGCGGTGCAGGCGGGCCGGCGAGTGCCAGATCCGGAGCACGTCGACGCCGTCGCTGCAGAGGGTGTCGGCCACGATGCGGAACGCGCCGTTCGCGCGGACGTCGACGCCGCTCTGCGCCAGCCACGCGGCCGCCGCGGTGTCCCGGCGGGACACTCCGCGATCGACGATCGGTCGGCTGCCTTCTGCGATTCCCCTCACGGCGGAGTCCTTTCCTCTGGCGCGTCCTCCGTACGACGCGATCCCTCTACCCTGGCCGATCCGGCCCGGTGGTGAGAAGTCTTCATGCGATCGCATCGTCGCTCACCTCCACCGCAAGGTGTCGGATCCCGCCATCGGGGGACGGAACCGGACCTCCGGGGTGCGCCTCGGATCGACGTGGACCTCGAGCGCGGCGACGTCGGTGAATGGCCGGTCGTCGCTCGTGCGGCCCCGCAGCACGATGGAGTGGCGGAGCGTCCGCGGTGCCCGCAGCGGCGCGATCGTGTAGTGCGCGACGGCCACGAATCCCGCTCCCGGGGCGACCCGCTCGGGCCGGCCGACGACGGTGACCGGGGCCTCGTCGTAGTCGAGCTCGACGCCCGAGCCGTCGGTGAAGGAGCCGCAGAACAGGGCGAGATCGTGCAGGGCGGCGGTGCCGGAGTTGTGGAACTGCATCCAGAAGGTGATCACAGCGACGGACCCGCGGGCGGGCGCGAGCCGCACCGCGCTGCCGTCGAGGACGAGGTGCGGGGGCGCATCGAGCGTCGGAGCTCCGAGCATCAGCCGCGCCGCCTGACGCCCGCCGCCGGTGCGGCCACCGGTTGCGCTGCGCGTCCCGCCAGCTGCAGGAGGCCGCACGCGGCGACCACTCCGACGAGGGCGGCCGCCCAGCTCAGGTCCTGCTGGTCGAACTCCCGGAGGTGCGCCGGGACGCCCGTGAATCCGAGGATCCCCTGGGCCGCGGCGACGGTGGCGAAGGCGAGCATCGCGGCCGTGGCGGCGACCGCGGCCGGGGTGGGCGGGTCGCCCTCCGAGTCCTGGGCGAAGCGGCGGACGGCGTGCGCGAGGGCGAGTGCGCAGAGGGCTGCGGCGACGAGGGCGGCCGCGGTGTAGGCCGGGCCGGCGGCCAGGAGGAGGAGGGCGCCGACGACGACCCGCAGGCAGGCCGGGAGGACGCCGGGAGCGCTGCATCCGCGCGCGCCCGGGCCTCCGCCGAGGGCCGCGGCGCGGGCGCGGGACTCCTCGAGGCGCCTCCGGACGCCATGAGGACCAGCGGCGCGGAGCAGGGCGGTCGCGCCCGAGGCGAGCAGCGCGACGCCGACGAGCAGGGGGAAGACGAGGGCGGCGGCGGGCAGGGCGGGGGCGGCGTCGGCAGGGGTCATCGGGTCTCCTTCGGGGCGGGGACGGGGCGCGGCACCTCGATGATCCGTCCTCGCGGAGCGCCTCGGGAGGCCGGGCGCGAACGCTCACGAGGCAGGCGCGCCAGAACGTCAGAACGCGCCAGTGGACCGTGCCGCCGAGCTGTGCCAACGGCACCGCGGAACGTGCCACGCGCCTCCGCGTGCCCGCTGCGCGCTGTTTCGAGACGGCCTACGCTCACCGGATGGACGAGGTGCGGGACGCGTACGGCGCGCGGGCGGAGGAGTACGCGGCGCTGCTCGGATCGGTCGACGCGGGGCCCGCGGCCGATCGCGAGCTGATCGGGTCGTGGGCCGACGGGCTGGGGGGCACGGTCGCCGATGTGGGCTGCGGGCCCGGGCACTGGACGGAGTTCCTCCGGCGCCGCGGAGCCGCCGCGGTCGGCGTCGACCCGGTGCCGGAGTTCGTCGCGCTGGCTCGAGCGCGGTTCCCGGACGTCCCGTTCCGGCTCGGCTCGGCGCTCGAGCTCGACGTCGACGGCCTCGGGGGCGTTCTCGCGTGGTACTCGCTCATCCACCTGCCGCCGGCGGAGCTGCCCGGCGCGGTCGCGGCGCTCGCCGCGCACCTCCGACCGGGCGGAAGCCTGCTGATCGGCTTCTTCGAAGGGCCGCGCTCGGAGGCGTTCGCGCACGCCGTCGCACCGGCGTGGTTTCACCCGCTCGCCGAGATGCGCGCGCTCGCCGAGCAGGCCGGCCTCGAGGTGACCCACTCGCTCCACCGCAGCGCCCCCGGCGTCCGCGACCACGGCGAGCTGATCGCCGTCCGCCCACGCTGACGCCGAGCTGATCGCCGACCTGTGATCCGGACGCCGCCGACGCCGCGCTGGTTCCGCGCTGACGGCACCCGCTCCCGCTGGTCACCGGCGGCCGACGTCCCGGCCCACCGCATCCCCTCGAGACACCACCGCCCCGCCGGGACGCCGCCGTCTCAGCGGTGCCGCGGCGGTCTCGGCGGTGTCCCGGCGGACGAGGGCCCCCGCGCCTAGAGGCGGTCGGCGCGCCACTCCGTGGGGATCTCCTCGCCGCGGCGGAACGCCTCCTCCTCGCGCTCGCGCAGCTCGACGCGGCGGATCTTGCCCGAGATCGTCTTGGGCAGGGGGTGGAACTCGAGGCGCCGCACCCGCTCGAAGGAGGAGAGCAGCTCCCGGGTGTGGGCGAAGATCGCGCTCGCCGTCTCGGCGGTCGGCTCCCAGCCGTCGGCGAGGGTGACGTACGCCTTCACCACGCTGTGGCGCACCTCGTCCGGAGCCGGCACCACCGCGGACTCGGCGACGGCGGGGTGCTGCAGCAGCACGCTCTCGACCTCGAACGGCGAGATCTTGAAGTCGGAGGACTTGAAGATGTCGTCGGTGCGGCCCACGAAGGTGATCGTGCCGTCGACCGCGCGGACCGCCACGTCGCCGGTGTGGAAGTAGCCGTCGGCGCGGGCGCGCTCGGTGCGGTCCTCGTCGCCGAGGTAGCCGGACATCAGGTTGACGGGCTCGACGGAGAGGTCGAGGCAGATCTCGCCGGTGGAGGCGGGCTCGCCGGTCAGCGGATCGACGAGGGCGATGGCGACGCCGGGCAGCGCGCGGCCCATCGCCCCGGGGACCACGGGGGCGCCGGGCGGGTTCGCGATGATCGCGGTGGTCTCGGTCTGGCCGTAGCCGTCGCGGATCGTGAGTCCCCACTCCCGCTCGACGGTCGCGATGACCTCGGGGTTGAGCGGCTCGCCCGCCGAGAGGATCTCGGTCAGCGCGCGCGGCTTCGCTCCCAGCGCCGACTGGATCAGCATCCGCCACACGGTCGGCGGCGCGCAGAACGTGGTGACCTCGGCCCGGTCGAGCTGCTCGTGCAGTGCGGTGGGGGAGAAGCGGCTGTAGTTGTAGACGAACACGGTCGCCTCGGCGTTCCACGGCGCGAAGAAGCAGCTCCACGCGTGCTTGCCCCAGCCCGGCGAGCTGATCGCCATGTGCACATCGCCCGGCTGCACGCCGAGCCAGTACATCGTGCTGAGGTGCCCCACGGGGTACGACTCGTGCGTGTGCACGACCATCTTGGGCTTCGAGGTGGTGCCGGAGGTGAAGTAGATCAGGCACGGATCGGAGCTCTGGACGACCACGGTCGGGCTGATGCCGAAGGGCTCGAGCGAGTCGGCGTAGTCGAACCAGCCCTCGACGGCGCCGCCGACCGCGATACGGCCGAAGCCGCCCTCCATCTCGTCGAACTTGGCGGTCTCGGAGGCGTCCGCGATGACGTGCGCGACCTCGCCGCGCTCGAGGCGGTCGGCCAGGTCGGCGGGTGAGAGCAGGGTCGTCGTGGGGAGGATGACCGCGCCGAGCTTCATGATCGCGAGCATCGACTCCCACAGCTCGAGGCGGTTGCCGAGCATGAGCATCACGTGATCGCCCTGCTCGACGCCGACCGAGTGGAGCCAGGCGGCGACCTCGTCGGAGCGCCAGCGCATCCGGTCGAAGGAGTACGTCTCCTCGGAGCCGTCCTCCTCCACGATCCAGAGGGCGGGGCGCTCGTTGCCGATGGCGATCGCGTCGAACCAGTCCACCGCCCAGTTGAAGCGGGGCCCGACGTCCGGCCACTGGAAGGCCTCGTTCGCGGCGACCGCATCGGTGCGGTGCTGCAGGAGGGTGTCGCGGGCGGCGCGGAAGCTCCCGGTGGGGTTCATGCATGTCTCCGTAGCGGTCGAGGTCCGGCCGCTGGCGGGACCGACCCCCATTCTGCTCCCGCTGCGGTGCCGGGTGCTGCGTGGGGGAGGCCCGGTGGGGATGTCCGTCGGAGGGAGCACCTGTGGAGGAGCGGTCGAGTCCGTTTCACGAAGGACGCGGCGTCAGCGGGAGAGCGGAGGGCTCGCCCGCCGCAGCAGGCGCTCCCTCCGCTCCCTCCGCGGGACCTCAGTACTTGATGGACTGACCGCCGTCGATCGGGAGGACGGTCGCGTTCACGTAGGAGGCGTCGTCCGAGAGGAGGAAGGCGACGACCGAGGCGATCTCGTCGGCCTCGCCGTAGCGCTTGGTCGGGTTGACCTGGATGAACTCCTCGGCCGCCTTGCGCGGGTTCTGCGGGTCGAGCTGCTTCATCGAGTTCTCGACCATCGGGGTCCAGATGGCCCCGGGCGCGATCGCGTTGATGCGGATGCCGAACTCGCCGTACTCGATCGCGGAGTTGCGAGTGAGGCCCACGACGCCGTGCTTGGCGGCCGCGTAGCCGGACTGGTTGCCGATCGCGGTGATGCCGCCGACGCTCGCGGTGTTGACGACCATGCCCGAGCCCTGCTCGCGCATCACCTTCAGCACCTTCTCGAGGCCGAGGAACACGCCGCGGAGGTTGATCGCGACGACCTTGTCGAACTCGTCGGCCGTGAAGTCCTCGGTGAGGTTCTGGCGGCCCTCGATGCCGGCGTTGTTGAAGAAGCCGTCGATCCGGCCGAAGGCCTCGAGGGTGCGCGCGACATAGGCGTCCACGTCCGCCTCCTTCGACACGTCGGCGAGGACGGTGATCGACTCGGTGCCCTCGGGCAGGACGTCGACCGTGGCGGCGAGGCCCTGCTCGGAGATGTCGACGAGGGCGAGCTTCGCGCCCTCCTGGGCGAGGCGGACGGCTGCGGCGCGGCCCAGGCCGGATCCGCCTCCGGTGATGAGGACGACGCGGTCGGTGAAGCGGGTGCTGGTGGTGGTCATGGCGACTCCTGCTCGAAGAGGGATGGACTCGGAGGCCGTGTGGTCGGCGAGTCCGTATCCATGCGTCTGCATGCAATTGGCTCCACGATACTCCACAGGTGTCGGTTGAGTCTGAGTGCGCGGTCAGGGATGGAGTGATCCGGGCTGCGGGCGCCCGCAGTCGAGCCCGGTGGACCCTCGCGAGCGGGGCCGCAGGATCCGACGCGAGCACTCGGGTTCTGGGCGGAGCCGCCGCCCCCCCGACCCCGATCCGCCGCACGCCCGCCTACAGGTGCGGCTGCCCCGTCGAGGCGCTCGTCCCGCCGTCCACGGCGAGGATCGCGCCGGTGATGTACGACGCGTCCGCGCTGGCGAGGAACAGCACCGGCGGGGCGATGTCGTCCGGCTGCCCGGGGCGTCCGAGGGCGATGCGGTCGATGAAGGGCGCGAGCTCCTCGGGGGTCGAGGCCATCGACTCGGTCAGCGGCGTCTGCGTGAAGGCGGGGGCGACGGCGTTGACCCGCACCCCGTGCGCGCCGAAGTCGAGGGCCAGCGACTGCACGAACGTCGTGATCGCGCCCTTGGTCGCGTTGTAGGCGGCCTGGCCCCAGTCGCCGCGGATGCCCGACACGGAGGAGACGACGACGATGTTGCCGCGGCTCGCCTTGAGGTGCGGGAGCGCCGCCTTCACCGCGTAGAAGAGGGCGTCGACGTTCGTCGCGAAGAGCGAGCGCCAGGAGTCGTCCTCCACCTCCTCGATCGGGCCGCCGAGGTGGCCGGCCGCGTTGTTCACGAGGACGTCGATCCCGCCGAACCTCGCGACGGTGCCCTCGACGAGCGCGTCGACCTCGGCTCGGACCGAGACGTCGGTGGGGACGACCAGGACGCGCTCGGCCGGGAAGCCGGCGACGGTCTCCTCGAGCGTGGCGGGGGTGCGCCCGGCGACCGCGACGCTCGCGCCCTGCTCGAGGAAGGCGCGTGCGATGGAGCGGCCGATGCCGGAGCCGGCTCCGGTGACCAGGACGGTGCGTCCGGCGAAGGGGTAGGTGTTCGAGGCGATCATGGCGGTGCCTTCCGGGTGCAGAGGGGCGGCTCGGCGGGGTGCGCCGGGTGCGGCGGGCGTCGGATCCGCCCGGTGCCGATCATCCGCGGCACCCGAGCGGATCGACGGGCCGCCGCGCCGGTACGGAGGAGCTCCCCATCGATCCGCAGCACGGCTCCCGACCCTGGCAACCGCCGCAGAGTGCGGTCCGCGGCCGCGCGGGCTCGGGTAGACCGGAGGGACGCCAGTGGACAGGGGGAACCACCATGGACACCACGAGAACGACCGCTCCGCGCCGGGCGACGGGGCTCCGGGCGGGACGGCGCGCGACCGCGCTGGGCGCCTGGGCACTGCTCGCGGCGCTCGCTCTGAGCGGCTGCACGAGCGGCGCCGACCAGGCGGAGGAGGCGACACCCGCCGTTCCCGGCACCGCTGCTCCGGCGACCGCCGCTCCGACCGCGACGCCCACCGACGCTCCGCTCGGGCCCGTGACGCTGCCCGAGGGAGCGACCGCCGCCGTGCGGTGGACCGACCAGGTCGGCCCCGTCGATCCGCAGAGCGTGTACCTCAGCGGCGACCCGCTGCACATCACCGTCTCGGTCGCCTGCGACACCGAGGACGCCGAGGTGACGATCGAGGTCGTCGGCCTGATGACGAGCGGATCGTCGTGCGTCTACAGCCCGAGCACGACCCGCACCGGCACGGGAGGCGGCAACACGGGCACCATGCAGATCGCCGTCGAGCAGGACGCCGAGATCAGGGTGACGACGGTGCCGGACGACGCGCACTGGTCGGCCGCCGTCTCGACCGGGGCGCGAACGGGCCCCGGGCCCTGACGCCGGTCCGCGCCCTCCGAGAACGCAGAAGTCGCGGTGGTCGAGAGCGGCCACCGCGACGTCCGGGTTCTCGAGTCGCCCGGGGCGTCAGCCGATCGGGACGCCGAGCTCGGCCATGAACGGCACGGCGTCGACCGCCTCGCCGTCGACCCGCGTCTCGAAGTGCAGGTGGCAGCCGGTCGAGGCGCCGGTCGAGCCGCGCAGCGCGATGACCTGGCCGACGGTGACGGTCTCGCCGACCGACACCATCAGCTCGCTGTTGTGGGCGTAGCCGGTCTCGATGCCGCCGCCGTTGTCGAGCAGGATCCAGTTGCCGTAGCTGCCCTGGTACGACGCCTCCTCGACGGTGCCGCTGGAGGCCGCGAGGACGGGCGTGCCGCAGGCGCCGGCGAGATCGGTGCCCTTGTGGAACAGGTTCACGCCGGCGACCGGCGCGTCGGGGCGGGGGCCGTAGCTGCTGCTGATGTGGCCGGAGATCGGGACGACCCACGCTCCGGACGCTCCCGCGGCGGCCGCGGTCGACTCGCCGGAGGTGGCGGTGATCGCGTCGAGGGACGCGGTGGGGACGAGGACCTCGGGCTTGGCCTCGGCGGCGAAGGCGTCGCGGGTGACGCTCTGCTGCACGACTCCGGCCGCCACGAAGCTCTGCGGGCGGGCCGCGGCGACGGCGGTGGCCGTGTCGCGGGTCAGCTCGGAGTCGGCGGTGCCGCCCACGGCGAACGCGGGCATCGTCGAGGTGATCGCGATGCCGGCCACGAGGGTCATCGCGGCGACGGCGGAGACGCGGGGGCGCGACGGGCCGCGGGAGGTGCGGCGGCTGCGGGACTCCTGCTCACGGAGCGAGCGACGGGTCGGGAGGGCGGACGGACTGCCGGTCTCGGCTCCTGCGGGGGTGGGAGTCGAGGCGCGTGACGAACGGTGCATGCAGAGGAGGTTCCAGGTCTGCCGACGCTCGAGGGGGAGGCGAGCGCCGGGTGGGGCAGTGGGGCTGATCGCACGGCTGAGCCGATGCGACCCTCCAAACTACCCGCGTTCCGCCGGATCCGACCTGAGAGAAACCTCCGGAGTCAAGCGGTTGAGCGCATCGATCGGCTCTCGATCCGGAGCGGCGGGGGTGCGCCGGGTCGCCGGTGGGCGTGCTCAGCGGTCGGCGGTGAAGACCAGCAGGGCGATCACACCGGCGACCGTCGCCGCGACTCCGGAGCCCAGGCGCCACCACATCCACTTGTCGCGCCTGGGCCCGCGCACGGGACGCCGGAGGCCGGCGCGGCCCTGGTAGCCGCCGGGATCGTGCTGGAAGACCATGCCCCCAGCCTGCCGAACCCGCGCCCGTCGCGGGGTCGACTCGCCCGCGACTCCCAGCCGCGAATGGCACCGCAGGGCTGAAGCGAGAGCCGAGGAGAAAGGAGGAGAGGCGGCGACCAGGGGGAAGGGGAGGCGGGACGGCACGGGCGCAGAACGGCCGCCGCCCGCGCGCCTAGCGCGGCCCGGGCGCGCTCGCCAGCGGGTTCGCGGGGCGGGTGCCGCTCGGTAGCGTGGGGGAGTCGGCCGGAGCGGTCGACGAGCGGAGGAGCGGACATGGCCGGGACCGGCAAGGACAAGGACGCACGCGACAAGGCGGCGCAGAAGCGCGCGAAGAAGGCGCTGAAGAAGGCCGAGAAGTCGGTGCGCGCGGCGCACGAGGCGGTCCGCGACTCCAGCAAGAAGCTGCGCAAGAAGGCCCGCAAGCTGGCCGAGCAGACCGAGAAGCTCAAGCGGACCCAGGAGAAGGCGGCGAAGAAGGCGGCCGCGGCCGAGAACCGCCCGACCACGCCGAAGCACGCCGCCGAGCCGGCGGTCGGCGCCCTCGACCTCACCCCGCCGCTTCCCGGCTCGCAGGAGCCCGCCGAGGATCAGGAGTCCGCCGAGGACGCCGGTGCCGCGGCCGGGTCCGCCGCACAGCCGGAGCCGGCCCCCGACTCCGACCCCGCGCACACCCCGGACCTCACCCCGCCGATGCCGCGCTCGGCCTCCTGAGCGAGCCCGCCTGAGCGCGCCCGCCTGAGCGCGCCCGCCTGAGCGCGCCCGCCTGAGCGCGCCCGCCTGAGCGTCATCCGGCCACCGCCGGCCGCCTCACGCGTCGCCCGCCTGAGAATCCGCACAGACTACTCGGGCGGGCGTGCCCCGCGAGGTGAACAGCAGGTGAAGCCTCGCGACCACGCCGGAACGCCTCCCGCCGCGGGAGCATCATGTCTGCGTGGATCCCTTCATCCTGCTCGCGCTCGTCGTCGTCACGGCCCTCGCCTTCGACTTCACCAACGGCTTCCATGACACGGCGAACGCGATGGCCACGTCCATCGCGACCGGTGCCCTGAAGCCCCGCACCGCCGTCGCCCTCTCGGCGTCGCTGAACCTCGTCGGTGCGTTCCTCAGCATCGAGGTGGCGCTGACCGTCACCAACGCGGTCGTGAAGATCCAGGACTCCTCGGGCGCACCCGATCCGGCGCTGCTCGAGGACGGCGGATCCGCTCTGCTGCTGATCGTACTGGCCGGCCTCATCGGCGGCATCGTCTGGAACCTGCTGACCTGGCTGCTGGGTCTGCCCTCGAGCTCGTCGCACGCCCTCTTCGGCGGCCTGATCGGCTCCGCTCTCGCGGGCCTCGGCCTCAACGGCGTCAACTGGGCCGGCGACGGCACGAAGCTCGACGGCGTCGTCGGCAAGGTGATCCTCCCGGCGCTGATGTCGCCCGTGCTCGCCGGAGCGGTCGCGGCGATCGGCACCTGGCTCGTCTTCCGCGTGATCGGCAACCTCGCCGAGAAGAGCCTCCACCGCGGCTTCCGCTTCGGCCAGATCGGCAGCGCCTCCCTCGTCTCGCTCGCGCACGGCACCAACGACGCGCAGAAGACGATGGGAGTGATCACGCTTGCGCTAATCGCCGCCGGCGGCTGGAGCGACACCGAGTCGGTCCCCTTCTGGGTCAAGCTCAGCTGCGCGCTGGCCATCTCGCTCGGCACCTACATCGGCGGCTGGCGGATCATCCGCACCGTCGGCAAGGGCCTCGTCGAGATCGACACCCCGCAGGGCATGGCCGCCGAGAGCGCCTCCGCCGCGGTCATCCTCGCCTCCAGCCACCTCGGCTTCGCCCTCTCGACCACCCACGTCGCGACCGGCTCGATCCTCGGCTCCGGAGTCGGCCGCCCCGGAGCGCAGGTGCGCTGGCGCGTGGCGCTGCGCATGGTGATCGCCTGGGTCATCACGCTCCCGGCCGCCGCCCTCGTCGGCGCCGTGATGTGGTGGATCGGCCACCTCGTCGGAGGCGCGGCAGGCGGCCTCCTGATGGCCGCGATCCTCGTCGCCGTCGCCTCCCTCATCTACATCCGCTCGCGCCGCGACAGCATCGGCGCGCACAACGTCAACGACGAGTGGCAGGACGCGGCGGCACGCCCCGCGCCCGAGACCGCCGGCGTCTGAGCGAAAGGATCCGCACCGTGCTCTCCCTCTTCCTCTCCGCCGCCGGCCAGGTGGCCCTCGTCGCCGTGCTCCTCGGAGCGGGCCTGCCCGTGCTCTTCGCCGTCGGCGTCCGCTCCTTCGCCGTCGCCGCCGGTGCTCCCGCCTCGGGCGGGTCGGACGCCCCCGCGGTCCGGAGCGGTCTGCCCGCCCCGGTGCTGCGCGGGATCGGCGTGCTCTGCTTCGCCCTCGTCGTCGGCTCGGTCGTGATCGGCCTGAGCGTCATCATCGCGACGGGCCTCGGCCAGTCGGTGAGCTTCGAGCACGTGATCCCGACCTTCGTGCCCAAGGGCTGAGCATGGCCTCGACCGATCCGATCGCGGCGCGGGAGGGGATCGTCGCCCGCGTGGTCGGCTGGCTGCGCGCGGGCTACCCGTCGGGCGTGCCGGAGCAGGACTACCTCCCGCTGCTGGGCCTGCTGCGCCGCAGCCTCACGACGGACGAGGTCGAGCAGGTCGTCGCGCGGCTCCTGTCGGAGTCGGAGCGGGCCGAGACGGTCGTCTCACGGGCCGTGGTCCGCGAGCGGATCGAGCAGCTGCTGCTCGGACCGGCGATGCCCGAGGACGTCGCCCGCGTCTCCTCGCGGCTCGCGAGCGCGGGCTGGCCGCTGGCGGGCCCGGAGTCGCTGGCCGAGCCGGACACCCGCGAGGGCCTGGTCGCGCGCATCGTCCGCTGGCTGCGCGCCGGCTATCCGGCCGGGCTGCCCGAGCAGGACTTCGTGCCGCTGCTGGCGCTCCTCCGCCGCCGTCTGAGCGACGAGGAGGTGGCCGAGGTGGCCGCCGGTCTCGCCGCCGACGCGCCCGCCTCACGCGCGGACGTCGGCACCGCGATCGCCGGAGTGACCTCGGAGCTGCCCTCGGAGGAGGACATCGAGCGCGTGCGCCGGTCGCTGGCCGCGCTGGGCTGGCCGGAGGAGTTCGCGAGCTGACGCGCCGCGGCCCGGATCTCGAGCCGCAGGAGTCCGCGTGCCGATCCGCCGCTGTCGCCGGCGATCCGGCCGGAGAGCCCGCCGGCCGACCGCGCCGCGATCCCGGGCGGTCCAGCCGTCGAAGGGTGACCCCGCCGGGACCAGGACGCGGACGCTGCAGCGGGCCGGGCCCGCCGTGAGCGGGCGGGACGAGCGCTGGAGCGTGTCCTCGGGCGGGCGACAGGCGGCCGCCCGGTCGGCAGGGGAGTCGCGGGGTCACGACGCGCGCCGTCCGCCGTCCTAGGTTCGGCCCGGGTCCGGATCGGCTGCGCAGCCGGCTGCCGGACCGCCGCCCGACCGGAAGGACAGCCCCATGACCGCACCCACCATCGTCCTCGTCCACGGAGCGTTCGCCGACGCCGCGAGCTTCGCCCCGGTCACGCGGATCCTGCTCGACGCCGGCCACGCCGTGCGCGTCCCGGCCGTGCCGAACCGCAGCCTGCTGGGCGATGCGGAGTACCTCCGCTCCTTCGTGGAGCAGCTCGACGGGCCGGTCCTGCTGGCGGGCCACTCCTACGGCGGCGCCGTGATCACGGTGGCGGGCGCCGCCGAGAACGTGGTCGGCCTCGTCTACCTCGCGGCCTACGCGCTCGAGGAGGGGGAGAGCCTCGGGCAGCTGCAGGGCGCCTTCCCCGACTCCGACCTCCCGGCGAACCTCGTCTACACACCGTTCCCGATCGACGGAGCGGAGCCGGGCACGGACGTGTCGGTCGCGGTGTCGGCGTTCCCGGAGGTGTTCGCGGCCGGGATCGATCCGGCCGAGGCGGCCGTGCTCGCGGTCGGCCAGCGCCCGCTCGCCGCTCTGGCCTTCGGTGAGGCCGCTCCCGTCGCCGCCTGGCGGACCCGGCCGAGCTGGGGCGTCGTCGCGGCCGCGGACCGGACGATCAACCCGGACGTCGAGCGGTTCGGCTACCGGCGGGCGGGCGTGCGCTCGGTCGTCGAGCTCGACGCGCCGCACCTGGTGATGCGCTCGCACCCGGAGGAGGTCGCGCGGGTCATCGCCGACGCTGCGGCGGAGCTGAGCTGACCGCGGAGTCGCCTGACCGCGGAGGGGTGCGCCGAGTGCCGGTGCGCTCCTCCGCACCCCGCCGTGCACCGCCCCCACCCGGAAGCACGCCCCGCCGATCTAGGTACTCCCGCCGCGGATCTAGGTCGGCGTCGCGTGGAGTCGGGCCCGCCGTCTCCCTAGCCTCGAAGGGAGAGAAGGGCGGGATCGTGGACACGGACACCGCACGGCTCGGCGCCTACCTCCGGGGGCACCGCGACCGGTTGCGCCCCGACGAGGTCGGCCTGGGCGCCGACGGCAGGCGCCGCGTCAGCGGGCTGCGCCGCCAGGAGGTCGCCGTGCTCGCGGGGATCAGCCCGGACTACTACCTGCGGCTCGAGCAGGGCAAGGACCGCCGCCCCTCGGCGCAGGTCCTGGACGCTCTGGCCCGGGCGTTCCGTCTCGACGCGGACGGGCGGGACTACCTCTTCCGGCTCGGCGGGCACGCCGCGCCGCGCCGCTCGCCGGGCTGGGCGCAGGCCGGGCCGACTCCGGCGCAGGTCGGCAGCCTGACGAGCATGGTCTCGTCCTGGACCACGACGCCCGCCTACGTGGTCGACCGCTACCTGGACCTCGTCGCCGTGAACGAGCTCGGCCGCCTGTTCCTCCCCCTGGCCTGCGAGCAGGGGACCAACATGATCGAGGCCGTCGTCGACGCCGCGGCGCTCGAGACCGACGCCGAGCGGCACGAAGACTGGGACCGCACGATCGCCGTGATGACCGCCGCCCTCCGCTTCCACTCCGACCCGGCGGACCCGCGCCTGCGGGTCCTGGTCGCCTCGCTCGGAGGCCGCTCGCGGGTCTTCCGCCGCGTCTGGGCGAGCCAGGAGGCGTATCCGCTCCGCGAGGGCTCGTCGCCGGTGCGCGTCGACCCCTTCGGCTTCATCGCCTTCCGCTGGCAGACCCTGGAGGTGCACGGAGGCGACCACTTCCTGACCTCCTTCTTCGGCGCCCCCGGCAGCGCCGCGGCCGCCGCGATCGATTTCATCCGGGCCCGCCACCGGGTCGAGGAGTGTCTGCGCGAGGGTGCGATACTCGACGCGTGAAGCGGGACGCGCTCGTCGTCGGTCGGGGATCGGAGCTCGCGCGGCTCCGTCTGATGGTCGACGGCATCGCCGCCCACGGGTCGGCGCTCGTCATCGACGGGGACGCCGGGGTCGGCAAGACCACCCTGGTCGAGGAGGTCGTCGCCTACGCCCGCGCACGCGACGTGCGGGTGCTGCGGACCGCGGGCTCCGCAGCGGAGTCGGGCGACCAGTACGCGGCGCTGCAGCTCCTCCTGCACCCGCTCCGCCCGGGCCTCGACGGCCTGCCCCTGCCGCAGCGGGACGCGCTCCGCGTGGCCTTCCATCTGGCCGAGGGAGTGCAGCCGACGCCGCTCCTGGCCGGCCTCTCGGCCCTGACCCTCCTGAGCGACGCCGCCGCCGATCGGCCCCTGCTGGTCGTCGTGGAGGACCTGCACCGGATCGACCCGGAGTCGGCGTGGGCGCTGCGGATGCTCGCCCGGCGCATCGGCGAGGACCGCGTCGTCGTCGTGATGACCACGAGGGACCGGCCCGAGGAGGACTCCGGCCTCGAGCACCTCCACCTCGGGCCGCTGTCGGCCGCCGACTCGGCCGCTCTCCTCGACACGCTCCCGCATCCTCCTCGCGGCGCCGCCCGGCGCGCTCTGCTCGACCTCGCCCGCGGGAATCCGCTCGCCCTGGTGGAGCTGACCGGACGCGACCCGTCCGCCGACGAGGCGGAGGACCGCGCGGTGACCGGACGCCTCGAATCGGCCTTCGCCGAGCGCTTCGCCGAGCTCGACCAGCCCTCGCGGCTCGCCGTGCTGGCCGTGGCGCTGGGCGACGTCGCGACGGCGGAGGAGGCGAGCCGGCTGGCGAACCTGGCGATCGGCCGCCACCCCGACCCCTCCTGGATCGACAGGGCCGTCGCCGCGTCGCTGCTCAGCTGGACGCCGGGGAGCGGACTCCGCTTCCGGCACCCTCTCGTGCAGTCCGCGGTGACGAGCGTGAGCCGCCCCTCCGAGCGCGCGGCCGTGCTCCGCACGCTCGTCCAGGAGCACCGCGACGACCCGAGCCGGACGCTCTGGTGGCGGTCGGAGCTCGCGACCGGCTCGGACGGGCCGGTGGGCGAGGAGCTCGCCGGTCTCGCGGCGTCCGGCCTCGCGACGGGCGACGTCGTCCTGGCGGCTCAGGCGATGGAGCGGGCGGCGGAGCTGACCCCCGCGGGTCCGCTGCGCGTCTCGCGCCTGATCGACGCGGCCGAGTACTCCGGGCTCGCCGGCCGGACCGCGGAGGCGGCGCTGCTCGTGCACCGCGCGGCGGGCGAGACCGTCGATCCGGTGCTCACCGCCCGCGCCGCCTGGACGCGCGAGACGCTGCCGACCGGGCGCACGGCCCTCTCGCGGGGCGACCTCTCGCCCGCGCTCGCCGCAGTGACGGCGCTGCAGAGCCACGGAGCCGTCGACGCCGCGACCGCCGCGCTCCTGCACCTCGCCGCCATCGCCTGGGACCACAACCGCGAGGCGTCGCCCGGCGAGCCGATGATCCAGGCGGTGCGCGCGCTCGCCCTCGACGACTCCGACCCGCGCGCCGTCCTGCTCGCGGCAGTCACCGAGCCGATCGCCCGCGGCGACGAGGTCGTCCGCCGGGCGCTCGCGGCGGCCGGCGGGTCGAGCGGTCCGGAGGAGGCGTGGTGGCTCGGCTACGCGCTGAACACGGCGGGCGAGGTCGAGGTCGCCCGGGAGCTCCTGGAGGAGGCGATCACGGGACTCCGCGCGCGCGGCGACATCCGGATCCTCCCGCAGGCGCTCCTCGCCGCCTCGATGACCACGTCGCTCGCCGGCCGCTTCTCGCGCGCCCGCTCCTTCGCCGAGGAGGCGCTCGTCCTCGGGAGCGACCTGGGGGACGTCGGCTTTGAGACCGCGTCCCGGGCCTGCCTGGCCTGGTTCGACGCGATGGAGGGCGTCGCGCCCGATCCCGAGGCGATCAGCGCGGGCAGCGCGATCGGCGCGGCCGTCCTCTGCTCGAGCGTGATGCGGGCGACTCTCCGTGGATCGAGAGCGGCGGTGGCGGTCCTCGAGTCTCGACCGGGCGACGCCGTGCCGGAGCTCCTGCCCCTCCTCGACACGGACGACGACTCACTGAACCCCGGCTTCGCGATCCTGACCACGCCCGATCTCGTCGACGCGGCTCTCGCGACCGGGGATGACGGAGTCGTGCGCCTGCACGCCGCGAGGCTGGAAGCGCTCTTCGAGCGCTGGCACCAGCCGATGATCGAGGCGGCCCTCCGGTACGCGCAGATCGCCGTGGCGCTCGCCGACGGAGCGCCGGACGCCGCGGCCGGGCTGCTCCGCCGGACTCCGCCGCCGCTCCCGTACGTGCGGGCGCGGGCGCTGCTGCTCGTGGGCGACGGGCTGCGCCGGGCCGGTCAGGCGGCGGAGGCGCGGCCCCTCCTCCGCGAGTCGCTGGCGATGCTCGAGGAGCTGCCGATCCACGCCTGGGCCGATCGGGCCCGTGACGCGCTCCGGGCCGCCGGAGGGAGGATCGCGGACGCGCCGTCGCCGGCCGCTGCCACGCTGACCCCGCAGGAGCTGCGCATCTGCGCTCTCGCGAGCACGGGGCTGTCGAACCGCGCGATCGCGCAGAACCTGTTCCTCTCGCCGCGCACGGTCGGCGCGCACCTGTACGCGGCGTACCGCAAGCTCGGGATCGGCGGGCGGGGCGAGCTCGCCGCGGTGCTCGGGAGGGACGCGGGCGCCGACGTCTGAGGCGGGACTCCGCTCGCAGGGGCGCCGGGCCCCACTCCGAGCGCAGACGCGCAGGCGCGCCCCGGAACGGCCGGGACGCGCCTGCGAGCGGACCGCGCTACTCCTTAATGAAGGCCAGCAGGTCGGGGTTGATGACGTCGGCGTGGACGGTCAGCATGCCGTGCGGGTAGCCCTCGTAGATCTTGAGCGTCGAGTTCTGCAGCAGCTCGTGCTGCTTGAGTGCGGCGTCCTTGTAGGGGACGACCTGGTCGTCGTCGCCCTGGGTGACGAGGACGGGGACGGTGATCGCCTTCAGGTCCTCGGTCTGGTCCGTCTCCGAGAAGGCCTTGATGCCCTCGTAGTGCGCGAGCGCGGATCCGGTCATGCCCTGGCGCCACCAGTTGTCGACCACGGGCTGCGAGAGCTCGACGCCCTCGCGGTTGAAGCCGTAGAAGGGCCCGGAGGCCACGGCCTGGTAGAACTCGGCGCGGTTCGCCGCGAGAGCGTCGCGGAAGCCGTCGAACACCGAGATCGGCGTGCCCTCGGGGTTCGCCTCGGTCTGCACCATCAGCGGCGGGACCGACGAGACGAGGACGGCCTTGGCCACGCGGCCCTGCGGCTCGCCGTACTTCGCGACGTAGCGCGCGACCTGGCCGCCTCCGGTGGAGTGGCCGATGTGGATCGCGTTCCGCAGGTCGAGGTGCTCGACGACCGCGTTCACGTCGCTGGCGTAGTGGTCCATGTCGTGTCCGGTGCCGACCTGGGTCGAGCGTCCGTGCCCGCGGCGGTCGGTCGCGATGACGCGGTAGCCGTGCGCGTGGAAGAACAGCATCTGCGCGTCCCAGTCGTCGGACGACAGCGGCCAGCCGTGGTGGAAGACGATGGGCTGCGCGTCGGTGCTGCCCCAGTCCTTGTAGTAGATCTCGACGTCGTCGTCCGTGGTCACAAACGGCATCTTCGAACCTCCGTGCTCGTGTCGATCCCGAGCCCGGCCCGGGTCGTGTCCAAGGTGGTGCCTCCCCGGATGAGGGTGGGGAGCGGCTCCACGATAGGGGCGTGGGAGCGCTCCCTGAAGAGCGCGGGGAGATGTTCCGACGATCGTCCAGACCTGGTCGCCCGGGCGGTGCCGGGGCCGCCGGCCGCGCTCGCCGAGTGGGGTCGGATGACTCGTGACCGGCACCGCGGACGCTGACAGGATCGCGGCGGACGCGCCCTCCCGCGGCGCGCGGATCGGAGGTCGCGATGCCCACGACGACGCCCACGACGACGGCCCTGCCGACGCGCAGGACGACGACGCCCCAGCGGGCGGTGCTCCGGTGACCGTCGAGGACCGCGTCCCGATCGAGCCGCAGGCGGTCGTCGCTCCGCTCAGCCGGTCCGCCGTCTTCCTCTCGCTCGACATCGTCGGCGGGCAGGACGCCGCGGACCGCGTGCGGGACGTCGTCGCCGACGTGGGCGGGATCCTCCGCGCGGTCGGCTTCCGCGACCTGGGCCTGCGCCTCTCCTGCCTGGTCGGGATCGGGAGCGACGCGTGGGACCGCTTCGGTGGGGAGGGGCGCCCCGCGCAGCTGCACCCGTTCAGGGAGGTGGTGGGCGCGGCGCACACGGCCGTCTCGACGCAGACCGACCTCCTGTTCCACATCCGGGCGGAGCGCGACGACGCCTGCTTCGAGTTCGAGCGCCTCCTGCTCGACGCGCTCGGCGAGGACGTCGTCGTCCGCGGCGAGGTGGTCGGCTTCCGCTACTTCGACAACCGCGACCTGCTGGGCTTCGTCGACGGCACCGAGAACCCGACTGGGGAGGCGCTGCCCCGCGTCGCGCTGATCGGCGCGGAGGACGCGGCGTTCGCGGGCGGCAGCTACCTGGTCGTGCAGAAGTACCTGCACGACCTGACGGCCTGGCACGCGCTCACCACCGAGCAGCAGGAGCGGGTCATCGGCCGGAGCAAGGCCGACAACGTCGAGCGCGAGGACGATCCGGCGCAGCTCTCGCACAAGGGGCTCGCGACCGTGGTCGACGCCGGCGGGACCGAGCACGACATCCTCCGCGACAACATGCCCTTCGGCCGGCCCGGCAGGGGCGAGTTCGGCACGTACTTCCTCGGCCTGGCCGCCGACCTGTCGGTGATCGAGACGATGCTGACGCGGATGTTCGTCGGCGTGCCCGCGGGCCGGCACGACCGCCTCCTCGACTTCTCGACCGCGACGACCGGCGGGGTCTACTTCGTGCCCTCGCGGGACGTGCTCGAGGGCCTGGGCGGCTGAGCCAGGCCGGTCGTCGGGGCGCGGATCGAGTCGGATGACCGTGGTGCCGCCCGGGCCGGAGCGGTGGGATCGGAGCAGCGCAGGCGCGCAGGACGATCAGCAGGGAGAACGCCGTGGAACCCGACGACAGCACCGCTCCGCACCACGAGACCCCCGGTTTCGGAGACCCGGACCTCCCCCAGGAGGGGATCGTGAACACCGAGGGCGATCCCTCGGCGAACACGATGACCGGCCCGCAGAACCGCGTCCTGGAGGGACTGTTCCCGAACCAGATCGCCGCGCCCGCGACGGACATCAGCACGCAGCCGTTCTTCTGGTCCTCCTTCAACATCTCGCCGCGGCGGGTGCAGCGGGGAGGCTGGGCGCGCGAGCTCACGCAGGCCGACTTCGCGATCTCGAACGAGATCGCCGGCGTGAACATGTACCTCGAGGCCGGCGGGATCCGCGAGCTGCACTGGCACCAGAGCGCCGAGTGGGCGCTGATGACCAAGGGGAACTGCCGCATCACCACGCTCAGCCGCACCGGCCGGCCCAGCGTCGACGACGTGCAGGAGGGGGACCTCTGGTACTTCCCGCCCGGCCTGCCGCACTCCCTGCAGGGCCTCGGCCCGGACGGGGCGGAGTTCGTGCTCGCGTTCGACGACGGCGAGCAGTCCGAGAGCAACACGCTCCTGCTCACCGACTGGTTCGCGCACACGCCGCCGGACGTGCTGGCGAAGAACTTCGGCGTCGCGCAGGAGGTCTTCCGCGACATCCCGCTGCACGACCTCTGGATCTTCCCGGGCGACGTGCCCGGCGACCTCCAGGCCGACCGGGCCGCGGCCGGGGTGCAGGACGGCGACGAGGCGGTGATCTTCCGGCTCTCCCGCTCCGAGCCCGCGTACCAGAACAGCGGCGGCCGGATCCAGATCGCCGACAGCACGAACTTCCCGGCCTCGCGCACGGTCTCGGCCGCGCTGACGACCGTCGAGCCCGGCTCGATGCGCGAGCTGCACTGGCACCCCAACGCCGACGAGTGGCAGTACTACCTCCGCGGATCCGCTCGGATGACCGTCTTCAACACCGGCCCGCACGCCAACACGACCGACTTCCACGCCGGAGACGTGGGCGTCGTGCGCCGCAACTTCGGCCACTACGTGGAGAACACCGGCGACGACACGCTCGTCTACATCGAGACGTTCAAGAGCTCCCGCTACGAGGAGGTGTCGCTCGCCCAGTGGCTGAGCCACCTGCCGCCGTCGCTGGTCGCGCAGCACCTGAACATCCCGGAGGAGGTGCTGGCGACCTTCCCGCTCGGGACGCAGGGGATCACTCCGCTGCGCTGAGGGAGGGACGCGCGGAGGGGACGGGGACATGGCGGAGGATCACGAGGCGGCGCTCCTGCCGTGGGCGGGGAGGGCGGCGGTGCTGCTGGACCGGCACCTGCGCGTGCTGAGCGCGACTCCGCTCGCGCGGGCGCTCTCGCCCGCCTTCGCCCCGGGAGTGAGCATCGCCCGCTTCACCTTCCTGGACTCGTCCGAGGTCGAGGACCTGCCCTGCTGGGGCTCCGCCGCCGACCAGGTCGCGGCGATGCTCCGCGACTCGCTCGAGCGGCACCGGGGGGACCGGGAGTTCCTGACGGTCGTCGGGGAGCTCTCGGCGAGGAGCCCCCGGTTCGCGGACTCGTGGGCGGCCGGGGCGGAGGCCGACGCACGCGGGTCGGTCGTGTTCCTCGACACCGCGGTCGGCTCCGTTCCGATGGACTACCGGCTGGTCCGGGACGGCGCTCGCCTCCTGCTCCTGTTCGAGGCGGGTGACGCGGCGGGTCGCGAGGATCTCGCCCGGCTCACCGCCGCTGATCAGGCGCCGGCCGGGGCGGCCAGCGCGGTGCCCGCCTCCGGAGCGGGCCGCAGCGAGGCGAGGACGTCGACGGCCGCGGCCGCCGGAGTCCCCGCTGCCGCGAGGTAGGTCACGACGTACCGGCCCGGAGCGCCGGCGAGCTCCAGGGTCTGCATCTCGAGGTCGAGCCAGCCGAACGGCTCGACGTGGACGCGGATCCACCGGTGGGTGAAGGGGCGGACCTGGTACTCGGCCCAGATCGACCGGAACAGCGGATTCTCGACCGAGCACTCGCCGACGATCTCGTGCAGCCGCGGATCGTCGGGGACGCTGTAGAACCGCAGCGCGGCGATCAGCTCGCGGAAGACCTGGCCCCACGCCTGCAGCTGGTCCGGCGGGTCGCCGTCCGCCACGGCGCGCGCATAGCCGCGGGAGGTGGAGAGCAGCATGTTGGCGCCGGGCACGCCCTTGTCGGGGGCGAGACGGCTCATCAGGTCGTTCGCGCCGAGGACGTCGAGGTTGCGGTCGAACGCGTACGCCGGGGTCCTCGGCCAGTGCGCGAGCAGCGACTCCACGCCCTGGCCCGGCGGAGGAGAGTCGGGACCGTGCGGGCCGGGGCGCAGCCGGGCCAGCCGGAAGAGGTAGGCGCGCTCGAACTCGTCGAAGGCGAGCGCCTCGGCGAGGGCGTTCAGCACCTGGTCGGACGGGGCGACCGCGTGCCCCTGCTCGACGCGGAGGTAGTAGTCGCGGCTGATCCGGGCGCGGTCGGCGACCTCCTCGCGGCGCAGGCCCGACACCCGCCGCCGGGTGCCCGCGGTCGGCACGCCGACCTGCTCCGGCCGCAGCGCCGCGCGGCGAGCGCGGAGGAACTCCGCGAGGGGGCTGCGAGAGCTCATCGTGCGACTCCATCGGATCACCCGCCGGGTCGAGCGGCGGTCGTGCGGGGGTGGGGCCGTACCGGTCGTCCGGTGGGACACAGAGTACCGTCGGGCGCTCGCGGGGCCCACTGCCCTGCTGTGCCTCCTGCCCGGCGCCGACCGGGGGCCGGGCGCTCGGGACGGTTCGACAGAGGGAGCGCTCCGGAGGGTTCCGACAGAGGGAGGAGAGCGCGTCCGCGCCCGGCGGTCAGCATGGGGTCCTCGGAACCCGTCCCTCAGGAGTCGCGATGACGATCAGTGCACTCTCCTCGCCGCCCGCGCACCCGAGCGCACCCGAGGACGTGGTGGTCCGGATGCTGAGCTCGGCGTCGCCCGCGCGGGAGCGGCTCCTGGTGGTCGAGGGCGGGATCGGCTCGGGCCGGACGCACATGCTGCGCTCCGCCGCGGCCACCGCTCGCGCCGCCGGCTGCGAGGTCGTGGAGGTGCGGCCGGACCGGGGCGACGCCGTGATCGGCGCGTCCTCGCTCGCACTGTTCGCCACGCTGATCGGCCGTCTGCAGCGGGTGCGCGACTCCTCCGCCTCGCCCTGCGACCCCGGCTTCCTGATCGTCGTCGACGACTGGGAGCGGTTCGACGTCGCCGCCCGCGAGACCCTCCAGGCCCTGGTGACCCGGCTGGTCGACGAGGTCGGCGCCGCCTGCCTCCTCGCCACCGGCGACCGCCGCGTCCTCGCCGGCTGGGAGGGCCTCCGGCACCGTCGCACGGAGCCCCTCGACGCGGAGGCGGCCCGCGGCTTCCTGCGCGCCCACGGCGGCCGCCGGCCGCTCGCCGTCGAGGCGCGCCTGCTGCGGGTCGCGGAGGGGAATCCGCTGCTCCTCGACGTCCTCGGGCGGGCCTGGGCCGGCGAGGACGCTCCCTCGCCCTTCCCGGTCTACCCGCGGCTCGAGCAGGCCGAGACCAGGGTGCTCGACCTGCTGGCTCCGCTGGCGGAGGAGTGCCGGGAGGCGCTCCTGGTCGCCGCGGTGGCGGGCGCCGAGTTCCCGGAGAGCATCGGGTCGGCCCCCGGAGACGGGGACCGCGCCCTGGTGCAGGCGGGGATCCTGACGACGGGCGGCCGTGCGTTCCGCGACCCGGTGGTCCGCGCGGTGGTGCTCTCGACGGCGTCGCCCCGAGCGCTGCGGGCGGCACGGAGGCGGCTCGCCGAGCGCCCGGAGTCGGCCCCGCACCTCCGCCTGCTGCTCGCGGCGGACGACGCGGCCGGGCCGGAGGAGCGGGCGCGGCTGCTGAGGGACGCGGCGGAGGAGCGACTCCGCGCGGGTCGGCCGCAGGAGGCGCTGCTCCTCCTCGCCGAGGCGCGGTCGAGTGCGCGCGGTGGTGCTCTGCGGGAGGAGCTCGAGACGCGCGCGGCTGCCGTCGCGGCCTTCACCGGCGACGCGGCGGCCCTCGAGCGGGTGGTCGAGCGCTCGCGGGAGGACGGCGGGGTTCCCGGGGCCGGCGTCGAGGCGGCGCGGCTGGCCGATGCGCTGCTCCGCACGGGGGACGTGGGCGGGGTCCGCCGCGCGGCCCTCCGGGGGCTCGGCGCTCGGGTGGGGCGAGGGGACTCGGGAGTCGGTGGTGCCTCGCTCGCCGGCGGCGCCTCGTCTGTCGGTGGTGCCTCTCCTGTCGGTGGTGCCTCTCCAGTCGGCGGTGTCGCTCCCGCCGAGACCGACGCCTCCCGCGACGACGCCAGCAGCTTCTCCGCCGACCGCGCCGCCCCTCACGACGACGCCGCCGACCTGCAGGCGACCGTCCTCCACCTCGCCTGCACGCTCCGCGGCGATCCCGCGTGGTGGCAGGAGGCGCTCGCCGTCGGCGAGGAGCACCCCCTCGATCCCGTCCTGCGCCTCGTGGAGGCCTGCGTGCGGCCGGTCCCGGACGAGGAGTGGGAGCGCCGCCTGCTGCTCGCCGAGGACTCCGCGGTCACGGGCGACCCGTGGAAGACGGTCGCGCTGCATCTCGCCTGGTCGCTGCTCGAGGTCTCGGACGAGCGCCGCGACCGCCTCGCCGGGCTCCTCGACGGCGGGGAGGAGGCGGACGGCCTACGCGGCGCCCTCGCCTTCCTCCGCCGCGGCACCACCGCACTCGACGGCGGTCGCCTCGACGACGCCTCGGCCGACCTCGACCGCGCCGCCGCCCGCGCCGACGACCTGCCCGCCGTGCGCGCGCTGATCGACGCGACTCGAGCCCGGGTCCACGCCGTGCAGGGCGACCGCGCACGCACCCTCGAGTGCGCCGAGCGCGCGACGGCCTGGGCGCTGCGGCACGGAGCGGCGTCGGTCGCGCGCGCCGCCGATCACGCCCTGTGCTCGCTCGACCTCGGCGGCGGCCGTTTCGAGGAGGCGCACGCCCGCTCCTCCTCCCGCGCCGGCGGCGATCCGCTGGAGCTCCTCGACGCAGCCGAAGCCGCCTCGCGCCTCCGCCTGCCCGAGCACTGCGCCGAGCTGGCGGCGGCCGCGGCGGACCTCGCCGCGCGGCCCCTCGCTCCCCGCGGGCGGATGCTCGCCCTCGCGGCGACCGCGGTCCTCGATCAGACCGGCGGCGCGGGCGCCCTCTTCGAGCGCTCCCTCGACCCGGCCTCCGAGGAGTGGCCGTTCGAACGGGCACGCGTCCAGCTCTGCCACGGCGAGTGGCTGCGCCGCCGGATGCGTCCGCTGGAGGCCCGCACCCGGTTCCGCCAGGCCGCCGCGGGGTTCGCCGCGGTGGGAGCCGAGCTCTGGCTCGCCCGCGCCCAGCACGAGCTGCGGGCGGCGGGCGGAGCGGGGGAGGCGCCGGTCGCCGCCGACCTCAGCGAGCAGGAGCGGCGCGTGGTCTCCCTGGCCGCTGCCGGCCTGTCGAACAAGCAGATCGCCCAGCAGCTCTTCGTCTCGCCCCGCACCGTCAGCGGGCACCTGTACCGGATCTTCCCCAAGCTCGGGGTGACCTCGCGGGCCGGGCTCCGCGACGCGCTTCTCAGCCTCGAGGACGCCCGGAGCGCGTGACGGAGCCGCAGGATCGAGTCATCCGACCTGGTGCCTGCCGCCGCGGGAGGCGCATGCTGAGCGCATGACGTCGCAGCAGATGATCGACCCCTCCGTCCCGCCGAGCGGCCCCGGCTGCGTCGAGTGCGAGCAGTCCGGCTCGTGGTGGCTGCACCTGCGCCGCTGCGCGCTCTGCGGGCACATCGGCTGCTGCGACGACTCGCTGAACCGCCACGCGACGGCCCACTACCGCTCGACGGGCCACGCGATCATCCGCAGCTTCGAGCCCGGCGAGGACTGGTTCTGGGACTACCGGACCGACGACTACGCCGACGGCCCCGCGCTGGCCGACCCGCAGAGCCACCCGGCGAGCCAGACCACCCCGGGGCCGAAGGACCGCGTGCCGCGCGACTGGCAGTACCTCCTCGCCGAGCGCGCCGAGCGCGGCTGAGCCGCGCGCCTCTCGACAGCGCAGGACTTTCGCGAGAGTCCAGGAGTTGTCGCACTCGGCATCGACTGCGACAACTCCTGGACAGTCGCCGGCCGCCGGCTCCCTGCGCACGTCCGCAGGCGGCGTGCAGCCAGAAGTCGCCGTGCTCGCGACCGACCACGGCGACTTCTGGATGGTCGCGGCGGCCCGCCGACGAGCGATCGCCACGAGAGTCCAGGAGTTGTCGCACTGGGCGTCGACTGCGACAACTCTCGAGCAGTCGCGGCCGTCGGAGCCGCCGACGCCCAACGCTCGTCCACAGGCGGCGAGTAGCCAGGAGTCGCCGTACTCGCGACCGACTACGGCGACTTCTGGATGTTCGCGGCGGCCCGCCGGGGAGAGAGCGCCACGAGAGTCCAGGAGTCGTCGCACTGGGCGTCGAGTGCGACAACTCTCGAGCAGTCGCGGGAGCAGGTCGGAGCCAGCTGACCAGCCGGCGGCCGAGGCCGCGTCTGAACGGCGCCCGTCATCTCCGGACCCCGCCGGCCGGACCCCGCCCCGTCACCCCCTCTCGACCCCGTCCAGCGCTTCCGCCTCGGCGATCCGCAGCCGCATCTGCCGGTAGCGGTGGAACTGGTACACCCCGTGCAGTACCGCGAGGACGACGGCGGCCGCCATCCCGCACGCGATCGCGGGGACCTCGTCCGCGCCGCTCTGCGTCAGCGCGAGCGCGACTCCGGCGCCCGCCACGATCGAGTTGACCACCGCGATCGCCGAGGACATCGTGAAGAAGAGGCCCCGCCAGCTCTGCCGCCGGCCGATCTCGAGCAGCTCGTTCGGCGCGTGGCGGCCGCGCGGCACCGCGAAGTAGGCGCCCGCGCCCGGCAGCAGGGTCCCGTAGTAGCGGCGGATGCGCTGGATGGCCGTCAGCGCGGCGATGTCCTCCATCGAGGTCTGCACCAGCCGCTCGTAGGTGAACACCCCCAGCAGCACGACGACCGGGATGATCACCGCGAGGAACCCCATCGCGTACCGGTTCGGGGCGAGGAAGCCGAAGGCCACGAGCGAGCTGGAGAGCATCGTCAGATAGAGCGAGGCGCGGCTGCTCGACTCCGTCACGGTGATGCCGCGCGCCGACTCCAGCACGAAGTGCTCGGTCAGCAGGGCGTTGAGGAACGCGGCCGGCCGGTCGGGGAGCGACGCGGCGGAGACGGCGGCCTCGGGCAGCGCGGGCGTGCGGGGAGGGTCCTCCTCGTCGAGGCGGTCGCCCGGCTCCGGATTCACGGCCGCACCTCTCGCGGAAATCGCACCTCTCGCGGGGCCGCCCCGCGGCGTCCGCTCTTCGAGTCATCCGACTCGCGCACCGGCTCCACCCGCGCGCCTACCGTCGGACGCGACGCCGAGCACCGCCACCGGGGCGCGTGCGCAGACACCGAAGGGCCGTTCATGACCGACACCCGCCACCTCCACTCGAACCAGCGAGACACCCTCGAGCGGCTGCTCGAGGACTCGCCGAGCCACAACGTCCTCTGGGCGGACGTGCTGACGCTGCTCGAGGCCGTCGGCACCGTCCACGAGAAGCACGACGGCGCCTTCTCGGTGACGGTCGGCTCGACGACCGAGACCCTCCACCGGCCGTACCACAAGGACGTGGACGAGCAGCAGCTCGTCGACCTGCGCCGCCTGCTCCGCGGAGCGGGGTACGGCGCATGAGCGCGGGGACGCCCGCCGACCTCACCGGGTCGGCGGCCGAGCGCCTCCGCCGGCTGGACGCGCTCGACGCGGGTGCGCTGACCGAGGAGTGGCTGCTGCGCCAGCTGCGCCTCGCGCTCGGGGATCTCGCCGCGCTCGAGCCGGCCGCCGAGGCCGAGCAGGAGCGGCGCGAGGACTTCTGATGCGGCGGGCGGCCGTCCGGGGTGCACGCGGCCGGCACCCGGACGGCCGTCGGCCCGCACCCCGCAGCGCCGCCCCGCTCCGCCGCTCATCGCCCGGCCGCCGCGCTGCGGGCGCGCAGCAGCACGCCGGCCGTCGCGGTCGCCGCCAGCACGAGCGCCGCGAACACCGTCAGCACCGTCGTCGCGGCGACGAGGTTGAGCGCCGCTCCCGCCGCCAGTGCGGGCATCGCGAGCCCCGTGTACGCGACCAGGAACACCACCGCCAGGGTCTCGCCCCGGCGGGCGGGATCCGCGAGGGCGACCGCCGTGCCGATCGAGCCCTTGAAGAGCAGCCCCACCCCGAAGCCCGAGACGACGGCCCCGGCGAGGAACACTCCCAGCTGCGGAGCGATCGCTCCGGCCGCGACCGCCGCCAGCCCGACCGCGCAGCCCGCCACCGCGATCGAGAGCTGCAGGCGCATCCCCACCTTCACGAGCAGCAGCTGGCCGAGGGCCGCGGAGGCGAACACGGCGAAGGACGTCGCGCCGGCCAGCAGGTGGTCGCGCACCTGGAAGGTCTGCACCAGGAACGTCGGTGCGAGCGAGGTGAAGAGGCCGAGGACGGAGAAGGCCGAGAACGCTCCGAACGCCGCGAGCAGGAACGCCCGGCGCGCGTCCGCCGGCACCGAGAGCCGTTGCGGCCGGTAGGCGGGCGCCGTCTCCGGCACGTCGACCGTCTCCGGCACGAGGAGCAGCGCCAGGCCCGCCACGAGCAGCGCGACCAGGAACACCTGGTGCGGCAGGAGGAGCGGATCGGGCAGGAACTCGGCGAAGACCCCTCCGAGCAGCGGGCCCAGCGAGAGTCCGCCGAGGTTCACCGCGCCCGAGATCGACGCGGCGACGATCGTGTTCTCGTCGGGCCGGGCGCGGGCGCGCAGCTCGCCGAGGTGGGCGGTCGCCGTGGCGGTGAGCATCCCGATGCTGACGCCGTTGACGAAGCGGGCGACGATCAGCCCCGGCACCTCCGTCGTCAGCGAGAAGAGCACGGCCGAGATCGCCGAGACGAGCACCGCGATCAGCAGCACCCGGCGGCGGCCGAGCCAGTCGCTGACGTGACCGGCGAGGTACAGGCTCACGATCACTCCGACCGCGTAGGCGGCGAAGACGACGGTGATCACGAACGGCGGGAAGCCGTCGAGCTGCTGGTAGAGCGGGTAGAGGGGTGTCGGCACCGTCGAGTACGCCATCACGAGCAGGAAGGTCGCGGCGACGATCCAGAAGCCGACGCCGTGGCGCACCGTCGGCAGTCGGCGGCTCACGAGGTCTCCTGCAGGTGGCGGTGGGCGAAGGTGACGGCCATCGCGCCCTCGCCGACGGCGGAGGCGACGCGCTTGACCGAGCTGCGGCGCACGTCCCCCGCGGCGAAGGAGCCGGGGACGCTGGTCTCGAGGTAGAACGGCGCCCGCTCGAGCGGCCAGTCGCGAGCCGCGTGCTCACCGGCGAGGTCCGGTCCCGTCACGAGGTAGCCGCCGGAGTCGCGGACGATCGCGGTCTCCGCCGCCCACGTGGTGTCCGGCTCGCCGCCGATGCAGACGAAGAGGTGGGAGGTGGCCAGCGCCCCGTGCACACCGGTCGCCGAGTTCTCGACCTCGATCGACTCGAGGGCGTCGGCGCCGTGCAGGCGGGTGACGCGCGAGTCGAGCAGGATCGTCACGTTCGGCTGCCGGACGACGCGCTCCGCGAGGTAGGAGGAGAGGCTGTCGGCCAGATCCGGGCCGCGGACCAGCATGGTCACGTGCCGCGCGTGCGCCGAGAGGTTCATCACGGCCTGCCCGGCCGAGTTGCCGCCTCCGACGACCACGACGTCCTCGCCCTCGCAGAGCGGCGCCTCGCTCGTGCCGGCACCGTAGTAGAGGCCGACGCCGAGCAGCTCGTCCTCGCGCTCGAGGCCGAGCCGGCGCCACTGGATGCCCGTGGCGCAGATGTTGGTGCGGGCGACGACGGTCGTCCCGTCGGCGAGCAGCGCGTGGATCCGGTCGTCGGCGAAGCGCCCGCGGATCCCCTCGCGCATCCGCAGCAGCTCGGCGCCGAACGAGACGGCCTGCTGCCGCGCGCGCTCGGCCAGATCGGCTCCCGCTATCCCGTGCGGGAAGCCGAGGTAGTTCTCGATCAGGCTGCTCGAGCCGGCCTGCCCGCCGATGGCCGAGCGCTCGAGGACCACGACCTTCAGCCCCTCCGAGGCGGCGTACACGGCGGCCGAGAGCCCGGCCGGACCGGCTCCGTAGATGGAGAGGTCGTACTCCGCGAGCCGCGGCGAGCCGACCCAGCCGAGCCGGGCCGCGACCTCGGCGAGCGTCGGATCGGAGGCGCGGCTGCCGTCCGGGAACACCACGAGGGGGAGCGACGCGGTGGCGAGCGGGTGCCCGGCGACGGCGAGGCACTGCTCGTCCGTGTCGATCGGCGTCCACGAGAACGAGACGACGCTGCGCGAGAGGAGGTCGCGGATCTCCCACGCGTCGCGGCTCTCGCGCCGCCCGTAGAGGCGGACCTGCGGGAGGTCCCCGGCCACGGTCACGAGGCCCGCCGCCGCTCGAGCCCGTCGCGGAACTTCATCAGCTTGAGGCAGAGGTGCAGCGTGCTGCGGGCGAGGCCGTCGTCGAGCGCCTCCCGGACCGCCTCGGGCAGGTTGTCGAGGCGGTAGTAGAGCGTGGTGCGGTGGATGTGGAGGAGCCCGCACGCCTCCCGCACACTGCCGCGCACGTCGAGGTAGGCCTCGACCGTCCGCCGCTGCACCTCGTCGCCCCGCTCGAGCAGCGTCGCCGCGGCCGGCGAGAGCATGGCGAGCTGCGAGCTGTCCGCCCCGATCGAGGCGAGGAGCACCCACGCCCCGAGCTCGGCGATGTCGGCCCGGCCACGGCCGTCGGGCAGGGAGCCGACGATGGTCGCCGCGAGGGCGGCCCGCTCGGCGGTCGGGAGGAGGTCGTCGTCGCGGACGTCGAAGCGGGCCGAGCCGATCGCGTCGACGGCCGTGCCGCGGCCACGCGCCTCCGCCCGCAGGACGTCGTCCGCCTCCGCGGCGGCCTCGGGCGCCTCCACGCTCACGAAGAACAGCACGCCCTCCTGGTCGCCGAGGAACGTCAGCCCGGAGGCGGCGCTCGCGTCGATCCGCCGCGCCAGCGCCGTCCGCTGGAGGGAGCCGGTAGGGCCGGTCAGCCGCACCGCGCGGACCACGGTCTGGGCGTCACGGCGCAGCCAGCGGCGCTCGACCGCCTCGGCGAAGGAGGCGCGCCGGGTACCGCCGTCGGCCGCCAGGAGCGCCGCGAGGACGTCCGCGCGCCGGGAGCTGCCGCCCGCCCGCGTCGAGGGGCCGAGGAGGCGGCGGATCGCTCCGACGGCCGCGTCGATGAGCGAGTACTCGGCCGGAGTGAGCGGCGCGGGCCGCTCCCGGGGGAGGAGGAGGGTCGCGAGCCGGCCCCGCGGATCCTGGACGGGGAACACGCCGTCGTGAGGCGCCTCCTCGCGCGCGCGCGTCGCGGCCAGCACCCGGCTCGAGGCGTCCTCGATCGTCACCGGGCGGTCGAGAGCCTGGGCGAGCTCGTCGGCGAGGTCCTGCAGAGTCATCGGCGGGGATCCGTGTGGGGGGCCATGCCGTGATCCTCGCGGAGGGAGCCCTCCCGAAGCGTGGCCCTTCCAGGCCCACCTTGCGCGTCGAGCCGCTGCCGGCCGCGATGAGACGCTCAGCCTCCGCTGCCGGAGCGGTCCCCGGGGAACCCGTCCGCGAGGAGGCGGTCGAGGACGTCCGGCCAGTCGAGCAGGACGCCGATGTGGCCTCGACCGGGCCGGATCGTGAGCTCCGCAGCCGGGTGGAGGCGGCGGATCCGCTCCGCGTGGGCGACCGGGACCACCCTGTCGGCCGCGCCGTGGTGGAGGAGGACCGGCGCGGTGAGGCGCGAGAGGTCGACGCCCCAGGGCATGACGAGAGCGAGGTCGTCGTCGACGCTCCCGCCCTGTTCGAGCTCCGAGGCGCGGCCGGCCTCTGCGCCGAGCGCCGTCAGCGGGCCGTCGAGGGCCGAGTAGTCGTCACCGGTGAACTGCTCCGGATCGAAGCGGGCCGTCTCCTCCCACTCCTCGCGCGCAGCCCGGCCGTCGCGCGCGCTGCGGAGAGCGCCCGGATCCTGCATGCCCTCGAACCACGCTCCGTCGTCGCTGAAGGGCGCCGGGCTGCCGAACGTCGCGACGCCCAGGACGCGATCACCTCCGAGAGCCCCGACGGCCAGCGCGTGCGGGCCGCCGCCGGAGTAGCCCGTCACCACGAAGCGCTCCATCCCGAGCAGGTCGGCGACGCGGAGCACATCGGCGGCCGCATCCGCGATGCTCCGTCCGGGAGCGCGCATCGAGCCGCCGAAGCCGGGACGGGCGACGGAGACGAGCCGGATGCCGCGCGCCGCAGCGGCGTCGACGTGGGGAGCGAGGAGTGCGCCGGTGTGCGGTGTCCCTCCGCACCAGACGACTGCAGCGCTGGGGGCTCGAGTGCCGAGGAAGTCGTGGGCGACGAGCGTGCGCGAGTCGACGCGGAACTCGTGCCGGGACGTAGCGGCGTGTCCGGTCATGGAGGAACGGTAGCCGCCTGTCGAGGGCAGTGCGCCTCGCCCGGCCCGACCGGGATGCGACGTCTCGTCGTAGGGTCGACGGGAGGGTCGGTGGACCCTCGGACGGGAGGGGTCCGCATGTCGATCGACGAGGTGTCCCACGGGATCGAGGCTGCCGCCGCGCTGGCGCACGTGCGCTCCGGCTTCTCCGGCCCGACACCGTACGGGATCGCGCAGCGCTTCGCCGAGGGGGAGCTGACGCGGGAGCAGGCCGTCGACGAGCTCGGCCGCTGGCGCTACCGGTCCGGGTCGCCGAGCGACGGCTTCGACTGGACGACCCTCGACCCCGGGGAGTTCGAGGAGGTCCGCCGGGCCCTGTCCGATGGTCTGCTCGACGCCGCGATGTACGACGAGATCCTCGACCGGTACGGCGGGCAGGACTCCCGCGGCGAGAGCGCGGCGTCCGCGGAGGAGAGCGCATGAGCGCCGGCCCCCTGGACCTCGCCTTCACCGCTCCGATCGGCGTCACCGTGAAGGGCGACCTCTGGTCGTGCGTCGAGGTGCCCGGCTCCGTCGAGCTGCTCGGCACAGGGAGGTCCGTGAAGGTGGTCGCCACCGTCGACGGCGAGCCGGTGACCGCGGGCCTGCTGCCGACCGGCGCCGGCGGTCACATGCTGTCGATCAGCGCGAAGCTGCGGAAGACGATCGGCAAGGACCTCGGCGACGTCGTCACCGTCCACCTGACCGAGCGCCTGAGCTGAGCACTGGCGGTCGGCCAGGGCCCGCGTGCGGATGGTCGACTCGACGGATGCGGAATCGAGTCCTGTTCGTCGTCGGGGTCACAGCGATGTTCGTCGCGCTGGTGCTGAGGCTGGTGTGGCCGGCCGGTGAATTCGCCTCCGGCTTCTCGCTCGCCCTGCAGCTGAGCGGCATCCTGCTCCTCCTGGTCTACGGGGTGAAGCACTTCACGGGGCGGCCGCGCCGGAGCTGAGCGGCTCATCCCAATCGGGGGTGTAGGAGTTGGGGTCTGAAGCCGCCGGTCTCGAGCAGGCTTCGGGCGATGTAGTTGGTCAGGTTGCGGAACCCGAGTGCGGAGCCGCGCAGGTGTTCGAGCCGTCCGTTGAGCGCCTCGGTCGGCCCGTTGCTGGTGCCGGGTCGTTCGAAGTAGGCGAGCACGTCAGCGGCTCGCTTCTTCAGGGTCCGGCCCAGGGTGGTGAGCTCGGTGAGCACCTTGGGGACGCCGGCGCTGAGGTCGGTGAGCAGCTTCTCCATGAGCTCGCGGCCACGTTGCCGGTCCTCGTGGCGATAGGCGGCGATCATGCGCTGATGGACACCCCAGGTCGCCTCGACCTCGACGTGAGCGTCATCAACGAACAGCGCGCGTAGCCTGTCGCTCTGCTTGTCGGTGAGCAGGTCCGCGCCGGTGTGCAGACCGAGGCCGTCGAGTCGAGCGAAGGCGGTCAGATCAGGGCGGCCGAAGCCGGCCGGCGGGGTAGCGTCGGTCACGTCGAGGTCTTTCGGACGGATGGCCGAGGAACCTCCGTCGTCGGAAGACCTCGACGTCTATCTGCGGACCGACGCTCCCGGCCGACCTACACCGTCATCTGAGAAGACCCCTGAAACGTCTTCGCCGACGACGGGGCCGGCGAGGAGGAGGGCGCGGTGAGCTAGAAGAATGGAGCTTGCTCGGCTTCGACGCCGCCGCAAGCTCCGGTGAAACGGTCGGTACTGGTCGGTCGTGGTCGGTCACCACCGGATGGCGGCGTCCTCCACGCTCGGCGTTTGCGCAGGTCAGCGGCTCGTTCGCCCAGTGGGCGCATCAAGCGCTAGACGCAAAGCCGACGTGATGAGGTCGTCCGTTCGATTCCGACAGGCGGCTCCGGCGAACCGTTCTGGTGGTCGCGCGATGCGCTGGCCTCACGGCTCTGCCCGACACCGACGTCGCTCTCCTCTGCGACGGACCCCTCGCCGGCTGAGCGCTCGCGGCCGGCATCCTGTCCGTGTGCCGATAGGCCTCGCACCGCTCGGCAACGCAGCGTGGCGTTGCGTCGCGACCTGGCGACGGCTCGGCGGGGCGCGATCGTCTCGTGCGTTGGCGGACTACGGGAGCTTGGACGCGAGGACGTCGGCCGCCAGGATCTCGGGTGCTGCGCCGAGGAGGTGCTGGTTGGCCATCAGGGCTGCGACGATGGCGCCGTTGGCGTGGGCGTTGCGAGCGGCTTCGTCGGGGAATGCATCGAAGATCCAGAAGGTGTCGGCGTGGGTCCTGACCGCGAACCAGACGATCGTTCCTACTTCTTCGTTGGCGAGTGCGACAGCGCCGGCGAGCAGATCGGCGACCGCGTCGTGCTGTCCATCGGCCGCGACGATCTTGGCGACGAAGGCATACGGAAGTGATGCGGGTGTGGACATGAGGGACTCTCCTTGACGTCGGGGTTCTTCGTGGGACGAGTTCAGCGTATGACGAGCGAGGGCCGATGGGGAGTGGCGTATACGGCAGTATTGCTATTGTTTACGTCATGCGTATCGGACTGATCGCGATCGACGGCTGCTTCGGTTCGGCTATCGCGTCGATCATCGACATCGTGCGGGTGGCCGACGGAGCCCGCGGCGATGTCGACCCGCGGATCGACCCGATCGAACTCGCCATCCTCGGACCGAAACGGCGAGTGACCACGACGGCATCGATGACCCTGTCGGTGGACCACCCGCTGTCGGAGTCCGGAGAGTTCGACGTGGTCGTCGTCCCTGCGCTTGGAACCCTTACGGCCGCCGCTACCAACGACGTCCTCCAGAGCCGAGATGCTCGTTCGGTCATCGCCTCGCTCGGGCGCCTCGACGAGGCGACCACCCGGATCGCCGCGGCGTGCACCGGCGTGTTCGCTGTCGCCGAGACCGGACGGATGCATCATCGGAGGGCGACGACCAGCTGGTTCCTGGGGCCGGAGTTCCTGAAGCGCTATCCGACCGTCGCCCTCGATCTCGACACCATGGTCGTGGTCGACGGGAACCTCGTAACCGCCGGCGCCGCGTTCGCCCACATCGACCTCGCGCTCTCACTCGTGCGATCGATCAGCCCCGACCTGGCCCAACATGTCGCCAAGCTCCTCATCATCGACGAGCGTCCGTCTCAGGCGGCCTTCGTCGCCTACGAACATCTCCGGCACGAGGACCCGATCGTCGTCGAGTTCGAACGCTTCGTGCGCGCCCGCCTGGACGAACCGTTCAACGTCGCCTTCGTCGCGCAGTCGCTCGGCACCAGCCGGCGCACCCTCGAACGACGAGTCCGTGCGGCGCTCAACCTCACTCCGCTCGGCTTCGTCCAACGGCTTCGCATCGAACGAGCTCGGCACCTCTCAGCAACCACGGACTTCACCTCCGCCGAGATCGCGCTACGGGTCGGCTACGCGAATGCCGAGACTCTGCGCTCCCTCCTGCGCAGGGAGCGACGCCGTTCCTGACCTATCGCCATGCCTGTAGCCGGTGTCCTAGCGCTCGACTGGAACCACCTCTCAGCACGTCGCGTCGACGCTCCTGCGTCGCCCTTGGACGACCCACTCGACACGCCCGCAGCACAGGTCATGTGACGTGTCCCGGCTTCCCGGACGGTCGGGGTTGGGTGGCTGTGATGTCGCTGCGTTCTCGTCGAGGGGGTCAGCAGACTCGATCAGGGTCGACTGGGATGAGACGCGAAGGCGGTCAGGTCAGGGCGGCCGAAGCCGGCCGGCGGGGTAGCGTCGGTCACGTCGAGGTCTTTCGGACGGATGGCGTAGGAACCTCCGTCGTCGGGAGACCTCGACGTCTATCTGCGGACCGACGCTCCCGGCCGACCTACACCCTCATCTGGGAAGAGCCAGCTGAGCTCCGGAATCGGAGGAAGACCCGTGAGCGGAGCGGAGGAGCCGGCCTGGGCGGATCCGGAGCCGGAGGTCCACCGGGCGCTCGCGCGGTGGGCGGCGGAGTGCGCGGAGCGCGCCCTCCCCGCGTTCGAGGAGCGGGACCCGGACAATGCCCGGCCCCGGCGCGCGCTCGACGTCCTCCTCGCCTGGGGGCGGGGCGAGGCTCCGATGACCGAGTGCCGCGCGGCGGCCTTCACGGCGCACGCCGCAGCCCGCGCCGCGACGCAGGCGGGCGAGCGGGCCGCCACCGCTGCCGCGCGGGCGGCCGGGCAGGCCGCAGCCGTCGCGCACATGGTCGATCACTGCTCGCACGCCGCCGTGGAGAGCAGCGCGCAGCCTCGGGCCTTCACGCGAAGGAGCGCGCAACGGATCGTCGCTCTCACTGAATCCGCCCGCCGCGCGGATGCTCTCCCAGCGATCTTCTCGCGTCGGTGAACGTCCGCGACTGCTGTGTCGTGTCCTCGGTGGGACCACCTCGGCCCCCGCACTACAGGAGGCATCATGCTCAAGCGAATCGCGACCACTATGACGACTGCGGCGTTCGCCGCCGTCCTTCTCGCCGGATGCTCGACGGCCGCCGGCTCGGCCGCCTCGTCGGAAGCGCCGGCCGACAGCCCCTCCGCCACCGCGATGGCCTCCGCCACCGCGACCGCCTCCGCTGGGACGGCGGCTCTCACGACGGCGTCCTCGCCGCTGGGCGAGATCATCACGGACGAGGCCGGCTACACCGTCTACACGTTCGCCAAGGACACGCAGAACTCGGGCAGCAGCAGCTGCTACGACGAGTGCGCCACGACCTGGCCGGCCGTGTCGGCGTCCAGCACGACCGCCGCGGACGGGATCACCGGAGAGGTCGGCTCGATCACGCGCACCGACGGGACGACCCAGCTGACCGTCGACGGATGGCCGGTCTACCGGTTCGCGAAGGACACCGCGCCGGGCCAGGTCAACGGGCAGGGTGTGAAGGACGCCTGGTACGTCCTCCTCCCTGACGGCACGATGAACAAGGAAGCCGCGGCCATGAGCACCGCCACCCCGGCGTCCTGATGCGACGGCGACCCGTCCCCGCGCAGCGAAGCGCATCGTCGGGCCGGGTCGCCGGTTCTCGACAGGCATGGACGGAAGGGATGACCGGCAGTGATCGCAGCAACCGTGATGAGGGAGCGCACCGTGGCGCTTCGAGGCGGTGAGCGTTGTGCCCCGCCCCGTCGATGAGCTCCTGGCGGCGCTGTACGAGAGTCACGGCCCGGCCTTGCGGCGCTTCGTGCAGAACCTCACTCGGAACGCGGCGCTGACGGAGGACGTCGTGCAGGAGACGATGGTCCGGGCCTGGCAGCGCCCGCAGGTCCTCGAACGCGACGCCGACGCCGCTCGCGCGTGGCTGTTCACCGTCGCCCGCAACCTCGTCATCGACGACGCCCGATCCGCTCGGAGCCGACGCGAGGTGCCGGCGAAGGACGAGGACGGCGGCGGCGCCGTCCCCGATCGCACCGACGCGGTCCTGGACAGCATCCTGGTCGCCGACGCTCTCGCATCGCTGTCGGTGGAGCATCGTCAGATCGTGGTGGACGCGTACTTCCTCGGACACACCGTCCCCGAGATCGCCCGCCGGCACTCCATCCCCGAGGGAACAGCGAAATCTCGATTGCACTACGGACTGCGCGGACTGCGACTGGCTCTGCAGGAAAGGGGCGTCACCCGATGAACGACCACCACGGAAGCTCTGCGACGGAGGACGAGTACCGCGACTGGGACGCGTCCTACGTCCTCGGCGCTCTCCCCGCAGATCAGCGACTCGAGTACGAGCAGCACCTCAGCGGCTGCGCGGCCTGCCGCGCGGCCGTGGCAGAGCTGGCAGGACTGCCCGGCATCGTCGGCCGCCTCTCCGTCGAGGACGCTCTCGCCATCAGCGCATCGGACGACGGCGAGGAGGCGCCGCCGTCGATGGTGACGCTGCCCGCCATCGCCCACCGTGTCCGGACGCGCCGACGTCGGCGCCGGCTGGTGACGTCCCTCGCCGTCGCGGCCGCCGTCACCGCCTCCGTCTTCGGAGGTGTCGCTCTCGGCACGGGCATCGCGGGCGCTCCCGTGGCGAGCGAGGCGACCCTCGAACCGATGGACCCGATGGCGGCCGATCCCGCTCTCGCTGCGGACATCCAGGTCGAGGGGAAGCCGTGGGGCACCCGGCTGGAGTGGAGCTGCACCTACAGTGGTGATGCGCCCGCCGACGCGGAGTACGAACTCGTGATCACCCGCACAGACGGCAGCACGATCACCGTCGCCACCTGGACGGCGGCCGGGCGGCGCGCCGTCGACCTGGCGGCGTCCACGGGCGTCGCCCGGTCGGAGATCACCGGCGTCGACATCAGGGTCCGCGGCACGAACTCCCCCCTCGTCCGCACCGACACCTGAGACACCGCCCACCCGCAGGAGACACCGACACTGCCCGCGGTGCCGCGGGCACCGGACAGGAGCAGACCATGAGCACCGAGACCACGCCGCTGCACATCACCCGCGAGGGCCCGAGAAGCTTCATCGGCCGCAACGCGCGAGGAGCCGAGGTCCGCATCGGCGGGTCGGACGCCGACGGCGTGTTCTCGCCCGGCGAGCTGCTGCACCTCGCCCTCGCCGCCTGCGGCATGCTCTCCTCGGACCACATCCTCGCCAGCCGGCTCGGAGCCGACTTCGAAGCGACCACCGACATCACCGCGACCAAGCCCGAGGGCGAGGACCGCTACGACTCGATCGCCGCCGTGATCCGCGCCGACCTGTCGGCGCTCGATCCCGAGCGGATCGCCTCACTGTCCGAGCGCACCCACCGGGCGGTCGACCGCCAGTGCACCGTCGGCCACACGCTCGAGCACGGCGCGGCGTACACCGTCGACGTCGTGGACGACCAGGCCGTTCCCGTCAGCGGTTCGAGGACGGGGGCCGTCTGAGATCAACACCTCATCGGTCACGGCGACCGGTGACGACCGAGACGCGGACGTCTCCCTTCAGTGCCGTCCGTCTGCGACTCGCCGACCGGATCCGAGACGATTCGCGAGGCGGAGCGCGTTCACGGAGCGGAGGTGCTGGTCGGCGCGGTGACGCCCGTTGGCCGGTGAGGGGTGCGGTGCCGCGAGGACGCGGACGACACGGGGATCATCGTGCAGGGTCAGATAGCGCATGACCCCGTCGAGCGCCACGGTCCCGTAGGTGACGACGGCTTCGAGCGCGGGCAGCAGCTCCAGCAGCTCACCGAGCGCGAGCCGGCCCTGCTCGATGTCCGCGGGGCGGACGCGGCCAGGGATCTCCCACGGGATGAGGTTCCACCGGACGTAGTGGTCGCGGGAGAGTCCGGACTCGATGCGGGCCGCCCGGAACGCGGCGGCGGTGGGCCCGAGGTTGTCTTCGCTGCAGACGGCAGCGGATCCCGCGGCGATCGTCCGAGGGCCGGGTGACTGCATCAGCACCAGGACGCGACTGGCGGTGCCGCCGGAGCGGGGATCGAAGCCCGGAACGAAGCGTCCGGTCGCGTCCGCGGTACTCCGCCAGGTCTCGGCGAGGGCGTTCAGGGTTCGGACATCCACGATGCTCCTCGATCCCGGTCAGGCCGGCCGCGGTGGTGCGAGCAGGGTGCCGCGGATCACGGAACCGTGGAACGTGCGGGCGGCGACGATGATCCACGCGGCGACCAGGCCGACGTAGTAGAGCACGGCGAGGCCGGCGACGACCGTGAGACCGGAGTGCAGGGCGAGGCCGTTCAGTCCGGTGACGCAGGTGCCGACGGGGAACGTGAACGACCACCACGTCAGACTGAACGGCAGGTGCTCCTTCGCGGTGCGGAGGGTGATCGCGAGGGCGATGACGGTCCAGAGCAGCGCGAAGCCGAGCATCGCGAAGCCGTACACCAGAGCCACGACCAGCAGCGCACGCGCCATGCCGGCGTCCACGACGGTGGGCGCGTTCGAGGCGAGCAGATTCACAGCGGTGATCGACTGTCCGACCGGACCGAGGACGATCCACAGCGTCGGCACCATCCCCGCCGCTCCTACCTTGTGCTGCGCGAGCCGGTTCCAGATCAGGGTGATCACCACCAGCGACGCGACCAGGCTGAGGCCGAAGAAGCCGTAGCAGGACCACAGGAGCGTCTCCCGCGCTTGCCCGGCGGGCGCGTACGGCAGCAGCAATGCGCCGGTGGAAGCGGACACCATCGGCGGAACGATCGGCATCAGCCAGCCGCCGAACGCCGAATCGGGCTTGTTCTCATGCCGGGTGAACGCGAGGTAGGGCACCAGGACCGCCGTCACCAGCCCGCCGAGAGTCCCCGCGGTCCAGAGCACCCAGTCGATGGTGACAGCGGCCGGCAGGCCGATCCAGTCCTTGCCGAGGAGGAGGGTTCCCGCGCCGACGGTGAGGAACGCCATGGGAGGCGCGCCGTAGAAGTGCGAGAGGACCGGATTCAGGTGGTGCCTCATCGCTGTAGCGCGGTAGCGGACCCAGTGCAGCCCGGTCGCGACCGTCAGCGCGACGAGCAGCATCGCGGCGATCGCCCAGACGACGGTGGCCCCGGTACGGAGTCCGGGGAACTGGAGTGGCAGGGACGCGGCGGCGACCGCGACGATGCCGGTGCCCATGATCGACGCGAACCAGTTCGGCGTCAGGTTCGACACGATCAGTCCCGGATGCTCCAGCTCCCGGAACAAGCGCCTCGACCGCGGAGGATGCCCGATCGAGGAAGATGCGCGGGCGGGGGAGAAAGTTGTCATGACTCCAGCCTGAGCATCGCCGTCACCAGCCGATACAGCGATCGTGTTGGCGGGGCACAATGAGTGCTTGTGGCGACGCGGCGATTGACGGACCGGATCCTGGATCTCGACACGCTGGAGGTGCTCGAACGCATCGCCGAGGCGGGCTCGCTCTCCCGCGCTGCCGAAGCCCTCGGCGTCACCCAGCAGGCCGTCTCGGCGCGTCTGCGGGTAGCGGAGCGCGCCATCGGGCAGCCGCTCGTGCGCCGCTCTCCGATCGGGTCCCTGATGACCGACGCGGGCCGGCTCGTGCTCGAGCTGGCCGGCCCGGTCCTCGAGGCGTCCCGCCGCCTCGAGGCGGGCGCGGCGGCACTGCGACAGCCGACCGGCTCACTGGTTCTCGCGGCGTCGCAGACCATCGCCGAACTGCTGCTCCCACGCTGGCTCCTCGAATTCCGACAGCGCACACCCGAGGTGAGTGTGCAGCTGATCGCCGGCAATTCAGCCACGGTCACAGAGCTCGTGCGATCCGGTGCCGCGCAGCTCGGATTCGTCGAGACACCGGCGTCCACGGCCACGCTCTCCTCTGACGTGGTCGCGGAGGACGAACTCGCTGTCGTCGTGGCACCGGACCACCCCTGGGCACGCGCGGCGAGTATCGGCGCCGAGGAGTTGGCCGGGACCGCACTGCTGACGCGAGAGGAAGGCTCCGGCACCCGGACGACCCTCGAAGCATGGCTCCACGACGCCGGGCTCGCACTCACGACTCCCGCCGCGATCCTGGAGACGACGGCGATCATCCGAGCGAACGCCCGCGCCGGCATCGCGCCCGCCGTCATGAGCATCCTCACCGTCGAAACAGATCTCGCCGCGCGCTCACTGATACGAGTGCCCCTCCGCGGACCAGCACTCGTGCGACCCCTCCGCGCCATCTGGTCCGATCGCATCGGGTCGTCCGCGGCGGCGTTCCTGGAGATCGCACACGAGTTGCGCTGACCGGTGCACGGCTCGTCGCTACGCCGATCACGCCAGCGGCCGTGTCTGCTCGAGCTACAGCGATCTGGTCGATCTGCCCACGGCGGCGCGGACGTCATGTCGCGGTGATGGCGAAGAGCCCGGCGATGCCGACGGTGTAGAGCGCGAGCACGATCAACGAGTCGATTCCCATGCCGGCGATGCGGCGGGTGGGTCGGAAGATCAGTCCGACGATGTAGACGAGGGTGAGCAGGGCGGCGAGAGCGGTGAGGTAGATGTCGGACGAGTTCGCCTGCGGGAGGACTGCGGTGCCGGAGAGGACGGTGGCGACGAGGAACAGGACGGGGAGGAAGGCGTTGCCGCCGAAGATGTCGCTGATGGCGAGGTTGTCGTCGCCCTGCTTGATGGCTTGCAGCCCGGTCGAGATCTCGGGGAGGGAGGTGGCGAGAGCGAGCACGGTGGCTCCGAACAGCACCCCGGAGAGACCGAGCTGCGAGGATGCTGCGTCACCGGCGCGCTCGAGCACGACACCGGCGAGGAGGGTCGCCGCGGCGGAGATCGTGAACACGATGGTCGCCTTGCGTGTGCTCATCGGGTGCGTCTTCTTCTTCGAGGGGGATGCTGTCGCGTCGGGGGCCCGCCCGTCCTCGTGCCAGGGGAGGTGCTTGCCGGAGCGTTGCACGAGCAGCAGCCCGACGACCCAGAGGCCGGCGATGAGGACGACGTCCGGGGTCAGGCGCAGCACTTCAAGTCCGGAGGGCAGCTGGCTGCCGGCGATGACGACGGCGAGCACCGCGACGACCACGAGCCCCTCGAGCACGAGTGTGAGGGACGCGGCACGGTAGGTGAGCGGCTTCGCACCCTTTCCGCGCTTGCCGAACAGGTCGAGGACGACGAGGACCACGGTCTGCAGTGCGATGCCGCCGAGGATGTTGCCGACCGCGACGTCCAGGTTCCCGGAGAGCGCGGCGGACACGGTGATCGCGATCTCCGGCAGGTTCGTCGCGACGGCGAGAACGATCAGACCGCCCAGCGCACTCCCCAGGTGCAGACGCGCATCCAGAACGTCCGTGGCCTTCGACAACTGGATGCCGGCGACCCACACCACTGCGGCGGCGGCGAGAAAGATGACGACGAGAACAACGAAGGGCAGACCATCCATGCAGTGAGTGAACCGCGCCGACGACGATTCGCGACCCCCTTGCGCCTGAGCTGCTTCTCACCGCCTCGCGCGCGGTGGTCTCCGTGGTGATCGGTTCGACCGCGTGCCATCCTCGACGACACCCCGATCGTCGGGTCGAGCGTGATCCCGCCGTTCGTTCCCGAGGCGCGCTTCGTCAGTAGCAGCCGATTCGGGTACGCCGCAGCGTCCGCACGTGTACGCGCGGGCAGCTGGCGGGGACCGGACCCTTGGGAAGGGGCCGGTGTCGCCCGCAGTGCATCTGCGACACTCCACTGGCTCCAGATCCTGCGATCCTCGAGCGGCTTGACCGGATCGTCGGTGACCGTGTCCCGTGGCAGACGCATCAGATGGCCGGTGACGTTGCACACGCTCTGGCGACGCTCGCGGACCGTGTCGATGCGGTCATGATCATTGTCGGCACGAAGGAGCCGTCTCTGCGTCGCACCGTGCAGGAGGTCTTCTCCGGTGCCGTCGGCGCCCGTCTCGCTCACCGTCAGCACCGGCCGGCCCTCATGATCCCCCTCGCCCCGGTCGATGATTCGGAGCCGCTGCCCTGGTCCTGACCGAGGTGCGGGCGTAGGCTGACGACAGTGGTGATGGATCCCGCCCGAGCGTGAGCTCGAACTGCCGCCGAGGCTGATGGTTCCTACCTTCTCGATCAGAGACCAGGTAGGTGACCCATGCCCGCGCATCCCCCGCTCGTCCTCGTGCGCCACGGTGAGAGCACCGGCAACGCCGACGGTCTCTTCTGCGGCGTCCTCGACGTCCCCCTCACCGACCACGGACGTGACGAAGCGCGACAGGCCGCGACGCTACTGAGGGACGCATCGATCGACCCCGATCTGATCCTCACGTCGACCCTGCAGCGCTCCACCGAATCGGCCCGGATCATCGCCGGCGCCCTTCCAGGGCGGCCGCGGATCGTCGCGGCCCAGTGGCGGCTGAATGAGCGCAACTACGGAGCGCTCACCGGCCTGTCCACAAGCGCCGTCGGAGCCCGGTACGGGGCCGACGCTTTCCTGGAGTGGCGTCGGTCGATGGACGTCCGCCCGCCTGCTCTGTCCGCCGCCGCCTTCGTGCAGCTGCACAGGTCCGCGGCGTTCCGTGGGCAGCCGGCCGAGGCGATGACGGAGACGGAGTCGTTGCGCGACGTCGTCCACCGACTGCAGCCGCTCCTCGAGGAGCGCATCCTGCCCGCCCTCCAGGAGGGCGAGACGGTGCTCATCGTCGGGCACGGCAACTCCCTGCGCGCGCTGCGGGCCCTTCTCGAGGACCTCGGCGATGCCGCGGTCCGCGATCTGAACATCCCGACGGGTCAGCCGTACCTGTACGACACCGGGCCGTCCGGAACACCGATCTCGAGGAGCGGACGCTACCTCGACCCCGCAAGAGCCGACCGGGCGGCGATCACGCTCGCCCACGAAGGAGGAACCTGATGAACGCCTACATCAGCCACACCCGCACCAGCATCCACGGGACGGGCGAGTACGTCACCCACCCCGCCGGACACCCGCTGGTCATCACCGACGTCGCCGCACGGCAGATCCTCGACTCCCGCGGCTTCCCGACCGTCGCTGTCACCCTGCGTCTGGACGACGACACCGTCCTGGACGCCTCCGCCCCCGCGGGCGCCTCGACGGGCGCGTTCGAAGCGGTCGAGCTGCGCGACGGCGGCCCCGCGTTCGGCGGACGCGGAGTCCGCTCCGCTGTCGCGGCCGTCGACGGCGAGATCCGCGCCCTCCTGCTCGATCACTCCTGGACTTCGCTTCGCGAGATCGACGAAGCGCTGCGAGCACTGGATGGAACCGCGAACCTCGCCCGCCTCGGAGCGAACTCCGTCGTCGCCGTCTCCATCGCGGCCGCCCGCGCCTTCGCCGCGCGCACCGGCCTGCCCCTGCACCGGTGGATCGCCGATCACACCGGGGCGACCGCCTCCCTGCCCGTCCCGCACTTCAACGTCATCAACGGTGGCGCGCACGCCGCGAACGGCCTCGACTTCCAAGAGTTCATGATCGCCCCCGTCTCCGCCGGCACCGAGGAGGAGGCCGTGCAGGTCGGCGCCGAGATCTATCACGCCCTCGCCGCCCGCGTCCGCACCGCCTACGGCACCTCCGGGCTCGGCGACGAGGGCGGCTTCGCGCCCCCCATCGACCGGCCCGAAGACGCCCTGGACCTCCTCGTCGCAGCGATCACCGACGCCGGATACCAGCCCGGCACCGGTGACATCGCGATCGCGATGGATCCCGCCGCGAACGGCTTCTTCTACGGCGACGGCCACTACACCGTCGCCGGCACCGATCTCGGCCGCGACGCACTCGCCCGCTACTACGAGAAGCTGATCGCCGACTACCCGATCCGCAGCATCGAGGACGGCTTCGCCGAGGACGACCACGAGGGCTGGGCCCTCCTCGCCCACGCCATCAGCGACCGGGTGCAGCTCGTGGGAGACGACCTCTACGTCACCGACGCCGACCGCATCCGCGACGGAGCCCGCAACGGCTACTCCAACGCCGCACTCATCAAGCCCAATCAGATCGGCACCATCACCGGCACCCTCGACGCGATCGCGGCCGCGGACGACGCCGGCATGCGCTGCATGGTCTCCCACCGCTCCGGCGAGACCCTCGACACCTTCATCGCCGACCTCTCGGTGGGAACCGGAGTCGGGCAGATCAAATCCGGCGCCCCCGCGCGCGGCGAGAGGGTCGCGAAGTACAACCGCCTCGTCGACATCGAACACCTCGACCCCACGCTGCACTACGGTCTCACCCCCTGACCCGCCCCCTCCCGAAAGG